>SBFZ01000410.1 GCA_006227095.1 Bacteroidota bacterium
TGTTTGCCGACAGATCAGGGATACTGATGCTCACAGGCGTTTCAGTAAGCATTGCCGGCATAGCAATAATCGGCTTTGCCGCAAGCCTTAAAAACAGGAATCTTTCAGAACAGGAACGAAGGGCTGCGGTGAAGGATTTCGCACTGAAGAAGGGTATTTTGATTGCCATCCTTTCAGGGATCATGAGCGCATGCTTCAACTTCGGGCTCACTGCCGGTGAGCCCCTCCGGGAAGCTGCCGTCAGCATTGGCGCTAAACCCCTCTTTGCCAAAAACCCGGTAATATTGTTCGTCACCCTGGGAGGCTTCATTACCAACCTGGGCTATTGCATGTTTCTGAATATCAGAAACAGAACCTACAGGGATTATTTTTCAGTGCCTGCCCCGGTGATTTTAGGAAACGTCGCATTTTCTGCAGCCGGCGGTACACTATGGTACATGCAGTTTTTCTTTATGGGCATGGGCGAAAGCATGCTTCCTCCATCGATGGTGGCATTTTCCTGGAGTATCCTGATGTCAATGAATATCGCCTTCAGCAATATATGGGGAATCATCCTGAAAGAGTGGAAGGGGGCAGACAAAAAGACGGTGGCTATCCTTGTCACCGGTATCCTTGTACTTGTGCTGTCTACATTTGTAATCAAATTGTAAGAAGAATAATTACTTACCGAAGATGAAAAAAGAGAAGGTCCTGCAGGCATATGACGATGCCCGCAAACAGTATGCGGCTCTCGGGGTTGATACCGACGAAGCCCTGCGCAGGCTGGACAGCATCAGGATCAGCCTTCACTGCTGGCAGACTGATGATGTAGGGGGTTTCGAGACACCCGATGCCATTCTGTCGGGCGGGGGAATACAGGCCACCGGTAATTATCCCGGAAAGGCACGCACAATAAGCCAGATGAGGCAGGACCTGGAAAAGGTGATGAGCCTGCTGCCCGGACAGCAGAGACTGAGCCTGCATGCCATTTACGGAGAGTTCGGAGGCAGTAAGGCAGACCGTGACAGCCTCACCCCGGAGCACTTTCAGGGCTGGACAGACTGGGCGAAGAGCCAGGGGATCGGCCTGGACTTCAATCCCACCTTCTTCTCCCACCCCATGGCGGAAGATGGTTTCACCCTGGCGGGCAAGAATGAAAAGCACCGCCGATTCTGGATCGAACACGGGAAAAGGTGCAGGGGAATTGCCGCTGAAATGGGCAGACAGCTGGGGACTCCATGCATAAACAACCTCTGGATCCCTGACGGCTCAAAGGATATTCCTGTTGACCGCAGTACACACCGCGCACTGCTCAAGGAATCACTTGACGAAATATTCAGTGAGGAATTCCCCGCAGAATACCTCAGGGATTCACTCGAGAGCAAATTGTTTGGCATCGGGTCGGAATCCATGGTGGTGGGCTCAGCTGAGTTCTACATGGGTTATGCTATCAGGAACAACAAGCTCATCACTCTTGACAACGGTCACTATCACCCGACCGAGCAGGTCGGAGACAAGATCTCATCCCTTCTGCTTTATGTTGACGAACTGATGCTTCATATGACCCGGGGCGTGCGGTGGGACAGTGACCATGTTGTAATATTCAACGATGAGATCCAGCTTATCGCCCAGGAAATTGTGCGCTGCAATGCGC
Organism: Bacteroidota bacterium; assembly: GCA_006227095.1. GTDB lineage: Bacteria > Bacteroidota > Bacteroidia > Bacteroidales > VadinHA17 > SR-FBR-E99. The sequence goes on from SBFZ01000410.1 coordinate 1,634, forward strand.
TGGAAAGAGTACATGTGGGGCTCGATTACTTCGATGCGAGCATGAACCGGATCGGAGCCTATGTCATAGGCACCCGGGCTGCACAGCAGGCATTCCTGTATGCACTGCTTGAACCCACACCCAAACTCAGGGAATATGAAGAAGCAGGCAGGAACTTCGAACGGCTGGCACTGATGGAGGTGATGAAGACAAAACCCCTCGGAGCAGTCTATGACTACTGGTGCCTGACAGGCAATGTCCCCGTTGCGGAAGATTATATTGCTGATATACAGCAGTATGAAAAGGACGTGCTTCTAAAACGAAGCTGAAAAATCCTGTATTATGGAAGTGATCGCCATTTTCGACGTAGGGAAGACCAACAAAAAGCTCCTGTTATTTGACCTGATGCTTAACCAGGTATATAATGAAGAAAAGTTGTTTGAGCAGATTCATGACGACGATGGTTTCGATTGTGATGACATTGACGGGATAATTTCCTGGATGAAGTCACGCCTTACAGATATCATCAGGTCGGAAGAGTATCAGGTTGTCGCATTGAACTTCACTGCCTACGGTGCAAGCCTGGTGCATCTCGATCATCAGGGAGGCATGGTCACCCCTCTCTACAATTACCTGAAGCCCATGCCAGAAGGGCTGACTGACAAATTCTATGAAGCCCGGGGAGGAATTGAGGAGTTTTGCCGGATTACGGCTTCTCCGGCGCTTGGTATGCTCAACTCGGGGCTGCAGCTGCTATGGCTCAAAAAGATGAAACCCGCACTCTTCTCACGCATAAGTACCACCCTCCATCTCCCCCAGTATCTCAGCTGGACATTTACCGGGAGGAAGGTGTCAGAGTACACATCTGTCGGCTGCCATACGGCATTATGGGATTTCGAAAGAATGCAATACCATCCCTGGCTCAAGGCTGAAAAAATCGAACTGCCTGAACCCGTGTCACCATCGGG
>SBFZ01000176.1 GCA_006227095.1 Bacteroidota bacterium
CGGAAAAAGATGCCACAGGTGACTGGGGCCTGGCTTCCAACCTGGGGAATGTGGTAAATACCCCGTACAATGAAGAAACACCATTCATTTCAGGTGACGGTGTAACGCTGACATTCAGTTCCGAAGGACATGGCTCGATGGGTGGCTATGATATTTTCCTCTCGAAATTGTCAGGAGGCAAATGGTCAGGACCGGTAAATATAGGCTATCCCATCAGCACCACGGATGACAACATTGCCTTCCAGCCCTTCAGCAACGGCAACTTCGGATTCTATTCCATTATGACAGCCTACAAGAAGAAGGAGATTGCCCTTGTGACCTTCAATCCCCCCTCAGATGAATCAAGGGACACGGTCACTATCAGTTTCAATCCTGCTGACCTTCCCTACCTCACGCAGGTAGACTCTTCAATGCTTATAACCGATTTGGTTGTCAGGGATGTGAAGGATACAGATGAGGAGGTTGACCCTGATGTATTGTACTATACAGTACAGGTCATGGCACTTTATAACCCGGTTGATCCTGCCTATTTTGAGTATGCCGAGATAAATGTATTCTTCAACAGGGATGACAGGTTCTACCGGTATACCACCGGAAGGTTTGACACAAGGGCTAAAGCCTACGAGGAGAAGGACAGGCTGCTGCGGCTCGGATACCCCGATGATATCTTTGTGAAGAAAGTATACAGGAATGATTCTGGAAAATGACGGGATCAGACTCCGTGCAGTTGAGCCTGAAGACCTCGAGTTGCTCTACCGCTGGGAAAATGATGAATCCAACTGGAAGCTGAGCAATACCCTTGTTCCGTATTCAAGATATATCCTGAAAAAATATATTGCCGGTTCAGGCAAAAGCATTTACGAGACCGGCCAGCTGAGGCTGATGATTGACATTGTACCCGATGAGAGGACTGTCGGGACTATTGACCTTTACGATTTTGATCACTATCACAACCGTGCCGGTGTAGGCATTCTGATAGCTGACCCGTCTGACAGGAAAAAGGGGTATGCCTCGGCGGCACTCTCATGCCTCATAAATTATGCCTTTGATACCATCGGCCTCCATCAGCTCTGGTGCAACATCCAGTCAACCAATCCGGAAAGCATGCATCTCTTCACAAATCACGGATTCATTTTATGTGCCACCCGGAAAGAGTGGATCAGGACGGAAGAGGGCTATGAAACCGAACACACCCTGCAACTGATAAACACCAAAAAATAAATACTGCCCAGGGGGATGGGCAGTATTATTTTCTCTTCCGGCCTGAAAAGAAGTACCATTGTCAGCCGGAGAGAGGAAACGGGGAATCTAAAAAACACTAATCCTTAAACTCCTCTGTTGTTCCGCTTGCATGACAAAACTACCCCTATCCCCTGGTTCCCGCAATACCTCTTTTTGGGTATTTTTCAGATAACGCCGTTCGTAGCGGAGTATATCAGCATGTCAACCACATTCTTTGTTCCGGTTTTCCTGAGTATATTCTTGCGATGGGTATTGACTGTATACTCGCTGATTTTCAACTCGGAAGCTATCTTTCTGCTGGTGTATCCCCGTGAAATGAAATATATTATCTCCTGTTCCCGCCTTGAAATCATAGGACCTTCGAGGGGTATAACCGGCAACTCCTTCAACGGCCTGCCTCCCAGGAGGGAGAATGTAACTTTGGTACCGCAATGCACGTGGGAGATATCCCTTATGGCAACCATCTCAAATATACCTCCTGCCGGATCTATGTGACGTGACACCGTAAGTGAGATCCTGGTATATCTGCCGTTGTTTCTTGCCGCCCTGTATGACATATAAAGGACGACATGTCTGTCTGAACCGCCGGATATATATGTCATCTCCCTGTTCAGCACCATTTTCCCTATCTCAAAGACAGCTTTCCTGTCATCAGGATGTATGATCTCAAAATGCCTGTTGAAATTGTACTCATCTGCCTTGTATCCAAGAACCTGCTCAATATTCCGGCTGACATACAGCATCCTCAGGCTTGAATAGTCAGCAATAAGAAAAAACTGGTTTGCATTGTCAAAAAGTTCCAGGGTCTGGTCACTGATTTCAAAGGTCCCTCTGAATGGTTTACGCGGGGACTTCCCCAGAGTCTCGGCAAAGAGTCTCTCCCATGATTGCGCATCGGGTGATGCACTGATTGATTTTCCTGGTTCCATCTTGATTATCTGTCTTTATGCGGCCTGATATACTTCTTTTCAGTCTTATTTCGCTTCTTTTCTTTCCTATTTCGCTTCTTTTCAGTCTTATTTTGCTTGTCCCCTGGTGTTACGGTATTCTCCCCTGAAATAATTGATTTTCATCACGTCGTATCTCGCTTTCTGAACCTCCAGCCTCGCAAGAAATTCCTCAAAGTCCTTTTTCATTGCCGGAGTCCACCCTGTCTCGGATATGGCAAAAGCCCTGGGGAATGCCATATATTCGAGATGTGATAAATCGGAAATATATTCTGTCCATACATTTCCCTGCAGTCCCAGGATATACTTCTGCTCTTCCGCAGTGAGTTCGTCAGGCAGCGGCTCGAATGAATAGACCCTCTCAAGAGGCAGGTAGCCTCCGATGGC
>SBFZ01000428.1 GCA_006227095.1 Bacteroidota bacterium
ATCGTCGCCAGTATATAAACCAGTGGACTGACTGAAGCCTTATCGGCGAAGCTGCTGAGCCAGTACCTGGAGCCGAAGTATGCCAGCGGCCAGGCAACGAGTGATGAGATGGCTATCAGTATTACAATCTCCCTTATCAGCAGGTTGAGGACCACAGGCATTGAGGCGCCGTATGTCTTGCGGATGCCTATCTCCCTTGTCCTTTTATTGGTCATAAATGTAACCAGGCCTATCAGTCCTATACATGCTATGAAGATAGCCAGGAGGGAGAAGAGGATAAAGATTCTTCCCGTTTTCATTTCTGAACTGTACAGGTTATTCCATGTATCAGTGAAGAATTCATACTGGAAGGGCTGTGTGGGTGTAAACTCTTTCCATTTGCTTTCAATTGCTGCAAGTGTGGCAGGTACATTCTGGCCTGTGAGCCTTATTGTCGCAAACTGGTCACCACCACCCGGATAAAGAACTGTGAAGCACACCGGGTCGATTGCCTTATGCATTGATGTGATGTTGAAGTCTTTCATCACCCCTATAATCTGAAGCCTCCGGAAGTTGTCCGGACCGGCAGGCTGGAGAATATATTGTCCCACAACCGGTTCCTTCAGGCCGAGCATCCTCACTGCAGCCTCATTTATCATGGCTGAGGTAGAATCAGTGCCATAGTCGCGTGAGAAGAAACGGCCGCTGGCAAGCTTGACTCCCAGCGTCTGGGGATAGTCGAAGCTGACCTGCGCCTGTTGCAGGAGGTAGGTGTTCCTGTCAGGGTCATCATCGCGGAAGAAGGCGTTGTTGCTGAAATTCTGCCCCGGAACGGTACCTGAGAATCCGGCATTCACCACACCGTCGATCTCCAAAAGCTGGCTCCTGAACGTCTCCCTCTGTCTCCAGAAAGCGTCAGACCGTTTGATAACGATAAGGTTCTCCTTTTCGAATCCAAGGTCTTTCTTCGTCATGAAATTAAGCTGACGGTATACAAGTATCGATCCGATAATGATAACTATTGAAACGGCAAACTGGAATACGACGAGTATTCCCCTTAGTCGTTTCGACATGGAGCCCGGACTCATGGTTCCCTTGAGCACTTCGACAGGCCTGAAGGATGCAAGAACGAAGGCAGGATAAAATCCGGCTGACAGCCCTACCAGGAGAATGAGCGCCAGGAAGAAAATGATTCCGCTGCCACTTATGAAATTCACTGAGAGTGTCTTGCCTATCAGCTGGTTGAATGCGGGGGTGAGTGCAATGACAAGAAGCAGTGAGATTATTCCGGCAATTGCGGCGATGATGACCGACTCGCCGAGAAACTGTGATACAAGACCGGCCTTGCTTGCACCGGAGACCTTTTTTACTCCTACTTCCTTTGCCCTTCCCGCTGATTTGGCGGTCGCAAGGTTCACATAATTGATTACGGCGACCACCAGGATGAGGAGTGCTATCACGGCAAATACATATACGGTGCTAAGTGAACCCGGAGGCTCAAGGTTGTACTGGGTAGCACCTTTAAGATGGATGTCGCTTATGGGCTCAAGAATATAGCTGAAGTGGTTCCCGGCATTCCTGAAGTCATCAAGGGATGTACCAATGAACTGCTGCAGCTGTGGTCCGACATACTTGATAATCATATCCTGCAGTTTTTCCTGGAGGGCGTCCCTGTCAGTACCGCCGGCGACAGTTATATATGTAAAAAAGTTATGAGAGATCCAGAACTGATTGTTGGCCATCTGAGGGTATGTGCTGAGGGAAGCAAGGATGTCGAATTTCATGTGGGAATTGTCAGGCACATCTTCAACGACGCCCGTTACCGTATAAAGTACCGTGTCAGATTCCATCGTCACTTTTTGTCCTACAGGATCTGCATCGCCGAAGTACTTTCTGGCAAATTCCTCAGTCATGACCATTGACCGTGGTCTGACCAGTGCTGTCTTAGGGTCTCCTTTAAGAAGCCTGAAGTCGAGGACGTCAAAGAAGGTGGAATCGGCAAAAAGCACTCCTTCCTCGTTGAACCTGTTCTCGCCGTAGCCTATCAACCAGTCTCCCATTCCCCTCACCCTTGCGGCTTTAAGTATCTCAGGATAATCATTGAGCATTGCCTGGGCCATCGGGGCCGCAGTGACAGCCTGGTCGAGTTCGCTGCCTGCCATACTTCCAATTATTTTTATCCTGTAGGTGTTTTCATAATTGGAATGAAAGCGGTCATAACTCAGCTCATGGATCACATAAAGCGTGATGAAAAGAAAGCTTGTTATTCCTATTATGAGGCCTCCCAGGTTCAGAAGGACATAACCGCTCTGTTTTCTCATGTTTCGTGCGGTGTTGACGAGGAAATTCTTAAGCATAGCCGGATGATTTTTTTACACTTTTAGGTCAACTGAAAGACGGCAAAAGGTTTAATGCGCTGCATGACCTGACGGTTAACTTAAGGGAGGAAAGAAACTAAAAGGCTCCGTCGGATTCCGGAGGGGGTAAATATAATGCGGCCTGGAGGATACTGCAGACAGGAAAAAAATAGCGGCCCGCCGGATAGGGCAGACCGCTGTAATATCAGTTTAAAACCCGGTTAACCGGATTG
>SBFZ01000429.1 GCA_006227095.1 Bacteroidota bacterium
GCTGAAAGTAATTTCTTCACCGGAGGCACGCATGAAGACTGATGATCCAAGCAATTGAATCTCCTCCTCCAGTTCTTCGGGGGTCTTGTTCCTGGTTCCCTGCGGAAGCACGGCAGCGACCATCGACGCAACTCCGGGCATTGTAATATCATCAGCCAGCGCTCCGCCGGCTATGACAACTGACATGCTGACCAGCGGCAATTCCCTGTTTTCCGTACCATACACCCTGATGCCGTTCTTCAATGTGACTTTCCACACCCCGGGAACCTTTACTTCAGGCTCAGGTCCCGAAGGGGGTTCAGTTGTGCGGTCAATGGCCGATGGTGTTTTGACAACCTCTGTCTCCAGTATTTCGTCAATTGCCACCTGGCTGGCCTTTGTGATGTCTTCCTCACTGACATTTGCCTTTTCCGAATTCCCTGCCATCATTTCCGGCCGACCTTTGGGAACGAAACTGGTGACTATGTGCGGTCTGCCCTTGATGTATGTCTCGTATACCCTCATTATGTCCTCACGGGTTACCGCCTTGATGTTTTCGATATCCTTTCCGACATATCCCGGGTCATTCAGGAAGGTATTGTAGGAAGCCATCTGGATTGCCTTGTTCAGTACGCTGTTCAGTCCCTGGTAGAAACCCTTTTCCATGGTAGCCTTGATACGTTCCACTTCCCTGTCAGTGAATCCTTCAGTTTCGAACCGCGTAAAGGCCTCATTGATTGCTTCTTCTATCTCCTTCAGCGTCTTGCCCTCATTGGCAGTGACAGAAATGGCAAATTCACCCGCCAGTTCTTCGGCGCCGTTGTAGGCTGACACCCTCGAAGTCAGCTGTTTCTCCTTTACCAGTACCTTGTACATCGGGGCCTTTTTCCCGCTGGCAAGGATTTCTGCCAGGAAGTTTAGGGCATATGATTCCCTGGTATAGTTTTCAGGTACCGGCCAGACCAGGTTTATCTCCGGCACATTGGCAAAATTATCTTCGTGGTACAGCCTTTTTGACTCGCTGAGAGCAACGGGCATGGCAGTCCTGGCCGGCACCTCCCCCCGCGGTTTTATCTCACCGAAATATTTGTCGAGCAGCACCTTGACTGAATCAGGTTCGAAATCGCCTGCGATCACCAGTGTTGCATTGTTCGGACCGTAGAAGTTTTCATAGAAGCCCCTGACATCATCCAGGGTGGCGTTTGTGAGATCCTCCATCTCGCCGATAACCTCCCAGCTGTAAGGGTGAGATGCAGGGTAGAGGTTTTTGGATATCACGTAGTTGGTAAAGCCGTACGGGGAGTTGTCCTCTCCCTGTCTTTTTTCATTTTGCACCACATTCTGCTGGATAGCCAGGTTGCGTGGCGTCACCGAGTTGATGAAAAAGCCCATCCTGTCTGACTCGAGCCAGAGGATTTTTTCAAGCGCATTTTTCGGAAAGCTTTCAAAATATGCAGTCACATCGCGGCTTGTAAATCCGTTGTTTGACCCTCCGGCATTTTCAATGACCTTGTCAAATACCCCGTTTGGCACGTTTTCCGAGCCGCTGAAGAGCAGGTGTTCAAAGAGATGGGCGAAGCCTGTCCGGCCCGGGGTTTCCCTGCTCGAGCCCACATGGTACATGATGGCATAGGAGATCACCGGGTCAGAGTGATCCTGGTGCAGCACCACCTGCAATCCGTTCGGCATGGTGAATTTTTCATAGGTGAGACTGAGTTTGTCTTCCCGGCCGGTCTTGCCGCATGCGGTAATGACGATCGTAACTACAGCAATCAGCATGATCCTGAATGAAAGAGGTTTTCTGTTCATGAAATAAATTTTGTGTGATGATATGATTACTGATATAAAAATTCTATTCTCCCAGCTCGAAACGGTACCTTCCCGACCCCAGTCTTACCACAATGTAACCCTGTTCCCAGCCTTCAATCTGAATTTCCTTCACCTGTTCGACAGGTCTGCCTCCTTCGAGGATTTTTGCCTGATCAGTTGCGGGGATGTATACTGTTGAAGCTGTATTGGCCGGGATCTCAACTTCAAGTGTGAACTTTTCACCTTCAGCCGTCCAGGCACTGCTCAGTTTCCCGTAATATGTATCGAGGCTTGCCGATACATGGGTCAATCCTCCGCCTGGCTGAGGTCTGATTACGCTTTGCCTGTAGCCCGGCCCCTCTTCCCTGGTGTCGAGCCCTGCCATGACCCGGTACATCCAGTCGCCTATTGCGCCGTATGCATAGTGGTTGAATGAGTTCATCCCGGGTGTCTGGAAGGTTCCGTCAGGCTTCTGGCCGTCCCATCTCTCCCAGATGGTTGTTGCCCCCATTGTGACAGGATATAGCCATGAGGGGTACCTTTTACGAAGCAGAAGATCATAGGCCAGGTCAGTATGGCCGAAACGGGACAGGACATGGCACAGGTAGGGGGTGCCCAGGAACCCCGTGGTCAGGTGTCCGTAGCTTTTGACATTGGCCACCAGCCGGTCGGCGGCCTGGCCTCTCAGCTCATCCGGCAGCATATCGAAGTTAAGCGCCAGGACGTATGCGGTCTGTGTTCCGGACACAAGGCGTCCGCCAGGAGTCACATATTCCTT
>SBFZ01000271.1 GCA_006227095.1 Bacteroidota bacterium
TTTTACAAATGAACTTTTTGTAAAGCACGGCGGAACTGCCGAGGGTAATGAGAATGACCTTGTCCCCCTCAGAGAAATCTATTTTCATGAAGTACACTTTCCTCATCACCTTCACGGCAATCTCAAATTCGTTTACATCTTCCTTCTCGTTTCAATCCTGACACTGGTAATTGCATGCATAAACTTTATCAATCTTACAGTTGCGAAGGCATCAACTACCGAGAAAGAGGTCGGGGTGAAGAAAGTCTTCGGGGCTTCGTCACGTCAACTTGCCGAACAGTTTCTGCTTGAATCTGTTGTCCTTTGCTATTTTTCCTCCCTTGTTGCCATTATTCTTATCAGGCTCATTATGCCTGAATTCAATCAGCTGACAGGCGGAAACCTTTCCTTTGCTCAATACCTGAAAGGCCCGAACATACTGGTCTATTTCCTGATTGTTTCCCTGATTGGAATCCTTGCCGGTCTTTATCCCGCCATCAGGTTGTCTGCCTTTAATCCTGTCCGTTATCTCAGGAGGTTTGGCGGAAGAGGCATCTCCCGGTCACCAATGAGAAAAGGGTTGGTCGTCTTTCAGTTCACAATCTCAGTAATACTGATCCTTTCGGTTCTGGTTGTGGCAAGACAGCTCAGTTTCATGAAAGATTATGATACCGGATTCAATACTGAAAATATCATCCTTCTGAAAATGGAAGGTGATATCAACAGAAGGATGGAGGCATTCAGAAATGAGATAATGTCAGTTCCGGGCATTGAAGACGTTGCATTTACGGGTGCTGCGCCGGGGGTCGTAAACAACTATGAGGGATTCGCATACCAGGGTGTGTGGGAAGGTTTTCCGGTATTTACTGTTGACCCATCATTCCTGCCCATGCTGGGTATAAAAATAACCGAAGGCAGGAATTTTTCATGGGACAGGCCAAATGACAGGTATGGCGTATGTATACTCAACCGCGAGGCAGTTGAACTTTTCGGAATAGAAAATCCGGTGGGAAGTTTCCTTAAACACGAGTATTATCTTACAACCATTCCCAAAAATGATATCGAGATCATCGGGGTAATTGACAACTATCACTATGTCTCTCCCAAAGATTCAATCGGCCCTGCACTGTTTTGCTTCGGGAGATGGTATAATACCGCATGCATCAGGGTAAGACCAGGGAATTTGTCCTCAACCTTAAAGCAGACAGAGGAAGTCTGGAACAGGTTTGCACCGGGTTATCCCTTCACATATCAATATCTTGAGGAATACTACGGAAGACAATACAAAGGGGAAGCCACACTGGGCAGGATTCTGATATACTTTGCCCTTATTGCCATAATGATAGCCTGCCTCGGCTTGCTTGGACTTACATCATTCATGACCCAGGAAAAGATCCGGGAGATAGGAGTCAGGAAGGTTTTCGGGGCTACAACCGCAATGATTATCAGGCTGCTTTCAATCAACTACCTTAAATGGGTAATGGTGGCAATTATCATCGGATCACCGGTGGCTGTACTTGGGATGAAGAAGTGGCTTTCCGGTTTTGCATATCATACTGATATTCCATTCTGGCTGCTGATGGCAGGTGCTTCAGTACTGCTGGTGGTATCACTTGCAACCATAATATTCCATATCATTAAGTACTCAAGGACAAACCCCGTAAATGCACTGAAATACGAATAGCAGATGCGGAATCCCGTCCGGTTGCCGGTTAAAATTGACAGGGCTTCCTCCGGTATCTCTACTCAACCCTCAGATTCCTTGCAGGGCTCTCCAGGGCAGTTGAACGGACCAGCAGGCCGATAGTAACAAGAGCAATGGCAAGCGCGACCAGGAAAGGGACTATGAAGCTCCAGGCAGATATATCCATTTTCACCGGGTAATTCCTGAGCCATCCTGTTACCCATAGCCAGCATAAAGGCGCTGAAATAATGAAAGAGACAGTTATCAGCACTACGAAATCCCTTGAAAAAAGAGCTATAATATCCGTGGTGTCTGATCCGACAACCTTCCTGATACTTATCTCCTTCTTTTTCTGAAGCATCATGAAGGATGTCAGACCGAGAATACCCAGGCAGGTAATGATCACGGCCAGAAGTGCAAAAATTCCGAAGACAGATCCGAGAAGTCTCTCCTGGTGATATTGCTGCTCATAGTAGTCATCAAGGAAGAAATAGTCAAAGGGATTGTCAGGGAAAAACTCAGCGTACCTGGATGAAACCAGTTCAGTTACCTGCTTTTCGTTTCCAGCCAGGTATCTGATCATGAAGAACCCCCTGACATCCCTGCCATGAGGCATGAAACGGAAAATATGTGGCTCAAATTCTTCCTTGGGCGACTGCTGCCTGTAGTCTTTTACAACACCGGCCACTGAATAGATGTTTCCCCAGTAGTTCACTTTCTGGTTCACTGCCTCTTCCGGAGATTCAAATCCCATCCACCTGACTGCCGTCTCATTGAGAATCAGTGATGATGAATCAGAGAAGGACCTGTCAAAATTCCTGCCTGCAACTATTTCTGCTCCCAGCAAAGGCAGGTAATCATAATCCATACCTATTATCTGGTAATTCTTGCTCTGGTCTGATCCCACCCTGAATATACCGCCTGCGTCCCACAATATCTGTCTTCCGGGCACTTCGGTTCCGACACTGAACATCTCAATTGCCTGGTTCTTAAGTAACTCCTCCTTGAATGTCAGCAGTTTATTCCCGAATGCCTCGTCTCTCACACGCGGCGCCCGTACCGCAAGCACATTCCGGGTTTCTATTCCCCTGTCCTGTTTCCTGAAAAATTCTACCTGCCTGAAAACAAGTATAGTGCAGGTTATCAGGCTTATTGCCATGACAAACTGAAATGTTACCAGTGCCTTTCTCACAACTATCCCGCTCCCGGAACTGACATATCTGCCCCTTAATGTTTCGGATGTTTTAAAGGAGGTGAGTACCAGGACGGGATATGTTCCCGAAAGAACCACTGAACAGGCAAACAGAACAATGGATGTAATCCAGAACCAGCCCTCCTGCCAGGGTGCATCACCTGACGGGATGCCGGTGAAATCCGAGAAGGAAGGCCATGCTGCTGCAATAAATACCATGGATATGGCCATGGCAGCAAAATTTACAAGTACTGTTTCAACAAAAAACCTTGACATGAGCTGCATTCTTGATGACCCAACTGCTTTGCTCAGCCCCACCTCCTTAGCCCGGGTCATTGACCTGGCCGTGGTTATGTTTATATAATTCACCCAGGCAATGATCAGGATGAAGAATGCAATGATGCTGAGCAGGGTCACCGTGTCCCTGTTCCCGTTCACCTCCAGCTCCTGCATAAATGATGAGTTAAGGTGTATATCCGTAAGCGGCTGAACCTTCAGGTCAAGTGTCAGTTTATAGTACCGCAGGACTTCTCCGAAATCTTTTTCCACCAAATCCCTGAGTTTTTCCTCGAAAACCTGCGGGTCAGCTGACTGGTTCAGCACCAGGTATGTAAAGAAACCTGTATCGCCCCATGACATCTCAATATCAGGACCATAATGAGTCAGCAGGTTCGGCCATGACAGCATTATATCCATTTTTATATGTGAATTGCCCGGAAAATCCCTGAATATTCCCGTAACAACGAAACTCATTTCCCTGTCTACATTAATAGTCTGGCCCATAGGATCTGAACTGCCGAAGTATTTCCTTGCACAGGACTCTGAGATAAAGGCAGTGTTTGCCGATGAGATACCCGATGAAGGATCACCGGTGACCATCCCGATATCGAATACATCAAATATCTGAGGTTCCGCAAAGAACATCCGCTCCTCGTAGAATTTTCTGTCGCCGAAGATTACCGTGGCTCTGTACCTGAAGACCCGTGCAATCATTTCAACTTCAGGATAAAGTTCCCTGATCCTTATCGCGGCAGGGGGACAGCATGATGCAAACTTCACAGACTCTCCCTCCGCGCTTGACCTCTCGTACCGCAACCTGTAGATACGCTCACTGAGCTGATGTTGCCTGTCATAGCTTTTTTCATACCTGACATAGCTGAAAATCAACAGGAATGCTGTAATACCGGCTGCAAGGCCAAAAATGTTTATCAGAGAGAAGGAACTGTTCTTCAACAGATTCCTTAATCCGATCTTCAGAAAATAGGATTTCATGGCTGAATAATATTTAACACGGTTTGATTTTCTGAATGCAGTAAAATGACTGTCCAATGTGAAGGTACTTTAAATATTTGATACCCGGAGCGGTGCAGCAAAAGTTTCACTATGCCGTCTTTAATCTGAGAGGATTCATAAAAAAGGAGTAGTTCACATTAAAATAACGAAACCATGACGGTTAGTCTTAAACCAAACGAAGTGGTACTGAAGGCAGGTGATACCAGCCAGGTAATAGACCAGACCACAGTTGAAGGAAAACTGATTGTAACAAACCAGAGAATATATTTCAAAACCATGAAAGATGATACCGCCAGGTTCAATCTTGAAATTCTCTTTGACAATATCCTGGAGATCATTTATTTCAATCGGGGCCTGTTCTCGGTTAAGGGATTGAATGTCGTTACCCGTGACGGTATGACATACAGTTTTCCTCTCCGCAAGCGTGACGAATTCGGTCAGCTCATAAACAGAATGTACTGATCTGGTTTCACCGGATAATAAATGTTTTGCATCTGAAGCAACAGTGTCTGAAACTGTTGCTTTCTTTATGCCCAGACTTCAAACTGTTGACTTGCCCCAGCACTTCCCGGTCACGACCGGTTCTTTCTTTTTGCTGATCCCTACTCATACTTCAGCGAACTGGCCGGATTCACCCTGGCAGCCTTCATTATACGATAGCTTATTGTCAGCATCGCTATCCCAAGTGCAATCGCCAGCCCTGCAATAAAGGTGAATACTCCTGCCTCTATCCTGTAATGGAAGTTTTCAAGCCATTTGTCAGACACATAGTAAATCACAGGCCATGCGATGATTGCAGAAAGTGATACAAGGGTTATTATCTCCCTGGAAATCACGATGTAGATTCCGGCAACGGAGGAACCCATTGCCTTCCTCACCCCTATCTCCTTGGTCCGCTGTTCAACTGTGAATGAAGTGAGCCCGAAAAGCCCGAGTGCTGCTATGAATATCGCAAGAATCGAAAATATTACTGCCATCTGTGCATTCTGCTTCTCCTGGATATACATGTTCTCAAAGTCCTCATCCAGGAAATAATACTGCAGCGGACTGTTACCTGTAAATTCCTTCCATATCGATTCGATACTTCCCAGGGAACTCTGGTAATTATCGGCTGTCAGTCTCACAGTCAGATAACCATAGGTGTAATTGTCCGGCTTAAAGCAGAAAATGTATGGTTGTATCGGATTTCTCAACGACTCATGATTGAAATTCCTTACAACCCCGATTACCTGCAGGTGCAGAAGATTTCCGTCATTTCCCGGTCTCATGAACCTGGTCTGTGCGATATCGGTGATCTGGAAATCCCTGACGGCATTCTCATTGATAAGACAGGCCTGCTGGTCAGTAGCATAGGATTCATTGAAGAACCTGCCCTCGGCGAGGGTCATCCCGTAAGTATCCAGATAATCATAATCAACATAGTTTGTCTGCATCAGGAATGATTCCTCATCCCTTCCCTCGAGGCGATAGCCGTTATTGTTGTTGTTTCTTCCGGGTACAGCCGTTGAGTTTGTTATATTGACAACCCCGGGGATATTCTTAACCGCATCCTTAAAGGCCTTTACCCTCGGCCCCAGGGCTCCGGCCCTGTTTATTACAACAAGTTGTTCCTTGTTGAATCCGACATCCTTGTTGAGCATGAACCTTATCTGTTTGTACATGATCATTGTACCCACAATAAGGAGTATGGATACGGCGAACTGGAAAATAACCAGCACCCTTCTCAGCCGGCCGTTCTGCATGCTGTTCCTGACGCTCCCTTTCAATACGGTATAGGGATCAAATGATGAGAGGAAAAGTGCCGGGTAGCTTCCTGACATTATCCCGACAAGGAGGGTAAAGAGCAGCAATGCCGGTATCGTGTACCATCCTGCCAGCAGGTTAAGTTCCAGCCTTGTCCCCAGAAGGTTATTAAAATACGGAAGTGAAATCTTTATTATGACAAGTGCAAGTATCAGTGAAATGAAAGCAAGGATAAATGACTCTGTCAGAAACTGTGAGACAAGCATCCCCCTGGTTGATCCGGAGACTTTCTTGATGCCTACCTCCTTGGCCCTTCTTGACGCCTGCGCAGTGGAAAGGTTCATGAAGTTTATGGCGGCTATCAGTACAATGAGAACGGCAATACTGCCGAATATCCAGAGGTATTTCGGATCACTGGCCTCCCTGAATTCCTGTTGTACTGACGGATCAAGATGTATATCAGTCAGACCCTGGAGAAAATAGGTATACCTGTTACCCTGTGAGGCAAATTCGTCAATGGTTATTCCCATGTATCTCTCAAGTTCAGGACCAACATACCTGACCAGCATATCGGGTATTTTCTTCTCAACATCCAGGTAGCTGGCATTTGGTCTGATGAGGAGGTAGGTACTGAAACTGTTGTTCATCCAGATTGGATCCTCATACCTGGGATTGGTCATGAATGAGGTGATCATATTGGCGGTAAAATGTGATTTCGGAGGAATGTCTCCTATAACTCCCGTCACGATATATCTTACAGTATCAGTCCCCAGTTTCAGAGCCTTGTCCAGAGGGTCTTCATTACCGAAAATCTTCCTGGCCGTGCTTTCGGTGAGAACCACCTTGTGCGACGCATTGAGCATAGCCGCCGGATCACCCTTTATTACGGGTATCGTAAAAAAACTGAAGAAGGAGGAGTCGGCTTCAATGCATCCCTCCTCGGTGAATGTCTGGCCATTATACTCCACAATGGTAGGGCCCCGGCCTGTCATCCTGAGGTAGTCCTCCACCTCAGGAACTTCCCGCAGCATGGTGGGTCCCATTATTGAAGGGGTAAAAGCACCTATAACCTCCTGCCCGCCGATTTTACCATTGAGAACAATCCTGAAAATCCGGTCCCTGTTAACATTGTACCTGTCATAACCTGCTTCGTTTATGACAAAGAGGGTGATCAGCAGGCTGCATGCGATGCCGATTGAAAGCCCGAGAATGTTTATGATTATGTAGGATCTCTGCCGTTTGAATGACCTTATGCTGTACCTTATGAGACTTTTCAACATATCTGTTGTCAATTATTAATGATGATCAATTATTTCTTATTGAGTATCCCCGGCCGGGCAACTACTCCCGCTTGATTGCAGTGGCCGGATTAGTACAGGATGCCCTGTATGCCTGGTATCCAACCGTCATTGCAGCAAGAATAAGCGTCGCTACGGCAATCATGACAAATACCAGGATATTGATATCGATTCTGTATGCAAACTGTTGCAGAAGTTTGTGAACTATGAACCATCCGGAAGGAATAGCTATTGCCAGGGCAATAAGTACCAGGACAAGGAATTCCCTGGCCATTGTAAAGATGACTGACGGGGAGTCTGCTCCCATGACCTTGCGGACACCTATTTCGTTTGTGCGCCGTTC
>SBFZ01000089.1 GCA_006227095.1 Bacteroidota bacterium
CTGGTTAGCTGACGGATCAACAGGAACAGTCTGTGCCGCATATTATGCTTCAGACAGGCGGATAATCCGGCTTTTAGTCTTTCAGTAATTGAGATCCGGAGTCTGGTGATCAGATAAAGAAGAATGCCACTCCTGCCACGCTGATGACAGCTCCTGCTATTTCCACGGCAGTGATTTTCTCTTTGTAAAGCCAGGCCGATGGTGCCAGGATAAGTACAGGCACTATTGCCATGATGGTTGACGCTATTCCGGCCTGGGTATGCTTGACTGAAAGCAATGAAAAGGAAATTCCCAGGAAGGGACCGAAGAAGGCACCTATGAGCAGTGCCTTCATGGCGGGCGGATTTTTCAGCGCCAGAGCCACGTTTCCCCACCTGCGCAAGAGGGTTATTATAATTACAAAGCCTGCCACCCCGGCAATGATTCTGATCTGTGTTGATGCAAATGCATCATACCCCTCCATCCCGTATTTACTGAGTACAATCCCGAGACCCTGGCCCAGGGCACCAAGGAAAGCAAACAGAAGTCCTGCAGGTGATATCTTGATGGAGAGGCGCTCACCCTTCACCGGCCTGTTGAATATGGCCAGGCTGATTCCGAAGATTACTATTATCATCCCGGCCATCTGCATGAGGTTAAGTGAT
This sequence comes from Bacteroidota bacterium, assembly GCA_006227095.1. Lineage (GTDB taxonomy): Bacteria > Bacteroidota > Bacteroidia > Bacteroidales > VadinHA17 > SR-FBR-E99. Next base: position 645 of record SBFZ01000089.1, read on the forward strand.
TCGGAAAGGATGAAGTACCCGAATATTGCTGCCATCGGTGGTGCCAGTGTCATTATGAGCATGGCAAAACGCGAGCCTATCATCGGGTATGCCCGGAAAAGGAAATAATCACCCAGCACCAGTCCTACCAGGCCTGATAACCCCAGCCACAGCCAGTTGTGCATACTGGCGTCAACAGGCACAAAATGACCACGGGAAATGAGAGTATAAAAGCCAATGAAGAAGAATGCAAGGCTCAGCCTGAGGATATTGACTGTGAGAGAACCTACCTTGCGGCTGGCCGACTCGAAAGCCAGTGCGGTAATTGTCCAGAAGATCGCCACTGCCAGTGCGGCAAATTCTCCTGTGTGAGCGTTTATGTAATTCATTCCCGGGAAAATATCAGCGCACAAAAATATGCAGATAGTCCGGTTGCTGTACACATTTAGTCAAGTTTAACCGAAAAATTTTTACCTGCTCCGGCAATCAGTCAAAAATGCCTATTTTTGAATGAACCTAAACTGACAGATTATGGACGCAAAGGCAAAGGCAATAGTTTCACACATTTTCCTTATCGGATGGATCATAGCACTGGTTGTCAATTCCAGCAAAAAGGAGGAGTATGCAAGTTATTATATCAGGCAGAATCTCGGTCTGATTATCGTCTGGATGGGGCTGACAATCCTCAGGGTTCTTCCGATTGTCGGGCCGGTCATCTGGGCAGTGGGAGGCATCATTTTGTTTGTCGGATGGCTGATGAGTCTTATATGGTCAATCCAGGGGGAGATGAGGCCGGTTCCGTGGCTGGGTGAGAGTTTTCAGGCATGGTTCAGGGGTTTTTGACAAGATGATCAGGTCACTCTTTTATTACGTTTTTATCGCCCTGACCGTGCTCCCGGGGTGCACCGGGAGTCAGCCTGAGCAGCCCAATATCATACTTATACTGGCAGACGACCTGGGGTACGGTGATACCGGGCCCTACGGACAGACCCTGATTGAGACGCCCAATGTTGACAGGCTTGCCGCAGGCGGGTTGCGTTTCACGCAGCACTATGCCGGTTCACCTGTGTGTGCACCATCAAGGTGTGTGCTGCTTACCGGAATGCATACCGGCCATTCGCAGGTGAGGGGCAATGACGAGTGGGCTTCCAGGGGTGATGTATGGAATTACCGGGCAATGATCGCAGACTCCACCCTTGAAGGTCAGAAACCTCTTTCAGACTCAACAGTGACCATTGCTTCGCTGCTGAAACAGAAAGGTTACAGAACAGGTATTGTTGGCAAGTGGGGCCTGGGAGCGCCACATACCGGGGGCATACCGAACCGTCAGGGATTTGATTTCTTCTACGGCTATAACTGCCAGAGAATGGCACATACATATTATCCTACCCACCTGTGGAGGAACGGCAGCCGCGAGTGGCTGGGCAATGATACACTGGCACCTCATACAGGGCTGGATCCGGATGCTGACCCATTTGATCCGGCTTCCTACGAAAAATTCACACTTTCGGACTATTCACCGGACCTGATGTTCCGCGAGGTGCTCTCCTTCATTGATTCCGCAAACGGAGAGCCGTTTTTCCTGTACTGGGCAACGCCAATACCACACCTGGCACTGCAGGCACCAGCCCAATGGGTTGAAAAGTATCATGAGAAATTCGGTGATGAAAAGCCGTATACCGGTGACAATGGCTACTTCCCTGCAAGATACCCGCATGCAACCTATGCTGCCATGATATCATACCTTGATGACCAGGTTGGGAAACTGGTTGATCACCTTAAGGAGAAGGGGCTTTATGAGAATACCGTAATCATATTTACCAGTGACAACGGACCGGCATGGAATGCAGGCACCGATCCTGTATGGTTCGGCAGCGCATCACCTTTCAGGGGAGCTCAGGGTTACGGAAAGGGATCGCTCAACGAGGGAGGCATCAGGGT
>SBFZ01000404.1 GCA_006227095.1 Bacteroidota bacterium
AGCTCCCACGGATGGCCTGCCTGCGAAAAACGATGCTGCAGGTCACGCGCCGTGAAGTCAATCCCCACTGTGAAGGCATCATAGTAACGGTGTGCATACTTGGCAGCAATTCCCTTGCCCAGCTTCGAGATACGGAGCACCACCTCCGCCTCAAACTGAAGGTTCTTCGAGAAGTCAGGTATGAAGAAGGGTTTGTTTTTCTTCAGGAGAGCAGAATCGGGTTTCAGGAAGATCATCGGCTCTTCGGGCAGCGGACGACCCATTTCTGCCGCATGCTTGCGGTAGTTCAGTCCTACACAGATTATTTTCATTAACAGGAATTATTCCGGCCGTGATTGGCCAACATAATTATTAATTGACAGTCATTATGATAATCTTGCCACCGGCGATCATGCTTTTCCGAATGAGCGGACCTTGATTGCGGTGATCACCTGCTTGGTGTTGAGGGGGAAGTCGCCGTTCATCATCCACGAGTAATAAGAAGGCTCCTCCTTAAATACCAGTTCCACCGGCTTCCCCTTGTGCTTGCCGAAGTTGAACACCTCCTGCCCCTGTTCATTGAAGACTATCCTTCCTGCCAGGTCGGCATTGTTGTTGAAAGCACTGAAAGCCGAGAGCTTCTCAATATCATTTTCAAGGTCAGGATACCTGTCAAGCTGTGCCTTCAGTATCTCATACGTGGCCGCAGTATCAGCCTTTGCACTGTGTGCGTTCTCAAGCTCCATGTTGCAGTAAAACTTATAGGCTGCACTGAGAGTCCTCTGCTCCTTCTTGTGGAAGATGACCTGAACGTCAACATACCTGTGGCGGGCCGGGTTGAAATCGACGTTGACCCTGAGGAATTCCTCGCTCAGGATGGGTATGTCAAATTTCATCGAATTGAACCCTGCAAGGTCACACCCCTCGAGGAATGAGGCTATTCGCTTTGCGACATCCCTGAAATGAGGTTCATTTGCCACATCTGCATCCGAGATGCCGTGTACGCGGGTTGCCTCGGGAGATATCGGGATTCCGGGATTGAGTCTCATGGTGAGCCACTCTTCATGGCCGCCGGGAGTCACCTTCAGTGCCGAAAACTCAACGATACGGTCAGAAGCGATATTCACCCCCGTGGTCTCGAGATCAAGGATGACCAGGGGCTTTTTTAGATTAAGCTCCATATTTTACTGAATTTCAGGCGTTTATCATCATCGGCATGAGCAACATGAGGAGATCTTCATCCTCATTTGCAGTCTCCGACGGAAGGAACAGTCCTGCACGGGTTGGGTCAGCAAGTTCAATAACCACATCCTGTGATGCAATGTTGGAAAGTATCTCAAGCAGGAAGACCGATTTGAATCCGATCTCCATGTCATCACCCTCGTAGAGGCACTTATGGCGTTCATAAGCTGAAATGGAGAAGTCAACATCCTGGGCCGAAACGGTTATCTGGTTCGGAGTGAACTGCAGCTTTACGAGGTTGCTGGCCTGGTTTGAAAAGACCGATACCCTGCGGAGTATATTGTAGAACTCAAGCCTGTCAATACGTACCTTCCTCGGGTTATTCTTCGGGATGACGGAGTTGTAGTTCGGGTAGTTGCCCTCAACGAGCCGGCAGACCACCTTATAGTCTGACAGTGTGAAGAATGCGTTTCTGTCATCAAATTCAACCGATACCACGCCATCTTCCCTGGGGAGGATGTTCTTCAGCAGCGATGCCGGCTTCTTCGGAAGGATGAATGATGCGTTGTCATCAGCCTTTGCGTCACTTCTCTGGTACCTCACCAGCTTATGGGCATCCGAGGCAACAAATGTAAGTTTCGTGGTTGATGCCTCAACCAGGATGCCTCCCATAACGGGACGAAGTTCATCATCGGCTGTGGCGAAGAGTGTGCGGGTGATACCTGCCAGCAGCAACTCGGCAGGCAGGTTGAAGCCAAACCGCTTCTCCTTCTTTATTACCGGCAGCACGGGGAAATCAATCCCGTTCTGACCGACGATGCTGAAACGGCCGTTCTCTGAGTTGATCACCACCGCAAGTGTATCAGGATTGATATCGAAGGTCAGAGGCTGCTCCGAGAACTCCTTCAGGGTATCAAGCAGTATCCTGGCAGGCAGAGCCACTGTTCCGCTTCCGGTGATATTGTCGAGGTGCATCCGCGTGATGAGAGTAGACTCCAGGTCTGACGCCGTTATTTCCAGGTCATTTCCGCTGATGTTGAACAGAAAATTGTCAAGAATCGGAAGGGTATTCTTTGAACTGATCACCCTGCTTATTGCCTGCAGGTGACCCAGGAGTTCCGTACTCGATACAACGAATTTCATATTGTCATTTATTTAAGTTATTCCGAATCAAGGCTCCCTTGGCAGGCAACTGACTGATTATAAATATTGTCTGCTTCAGAAACCGGGTTATCAATATTACAAAAAAATATCTTTCCCTCAAACAAATTTATTTCGCGGAAATATAACGTCTGCGCCTGAGTGCATTATAAACCACTCCGGCAAGGATGATGATCAGGACAGGCAGTACGGTATTTACCATCTGCCAGAGGTTTCTCTGGCTCTTTATCCGTGCCTGG
>SBFZ01000430.1 GCA_006227095.1 Bacteroidota bacterium
AATTATATGCACAAAATAGCTGAACATTGCGCAGGGTTCAGCCGTGCGCCTTACATCAAACGGAGGGTCGAGGTATAAACCATCCTTTTCCTGAAGGCCGGCAAGGTGGACGAATATCGATGCCGGTGCCACCGAGGCTCCGGCAGAGTATGCTGTGAAGTCGTCAAGGGTGGCAAACCCGTCGTGAGTCACATCGTAAAGCATTGACTCCGCGAAGGTTTCAAGTGACCACAGCGGAATCCGGAACCGGTCAACGGTATATCCCAGCTCATTGTTGAAGGGTGAGTCCTTCAATCCCCTGTCAACCATCGCCATCCACTGCCGGATATCGGCCCTGAATGCCTCCCTTTCACCGGGGCTGATACCCCTGTGAGCGGCTTTGTGATTATCAATCAGGTCATCGAGGGCCCGCATGAACCGGTAGCATGTACGTGCCGCGCAATATCTCTCATTGTCCCAGAAGTTGGCTGCTATCAATATATTCGGATGGTCGATGATTTTTTCAAAATCAATCGACTCAAATAATGCCATGAACTGATTTCCTGTCTTCATCTCTTCCCGGCCTGTTCCCTTTTTTGTTCGTTGATTATCCTTTCAGCAACCAGTCTTGATGACATGAGCACCATTGGAATCCCGTTGCCGGGGTGTGTGCTGCCTCCCGTAAAATACAGGTTTCTGTACCGCCTGTCCCTGTTATGGGGCCTGAAGTAACCCATCTGCAATATGTTATGGCCCAGGCTGCCGAACACTGATCCCCTGGTCACGTTGAGCGCCTCCTCCCATGAGCAGGGTGTTGTAACTATTTCAAACCTTATATGTGCTTCAATATCCTCTATTCCTATCTTTCTCAGCTTCCTGAAGACCACATCGCGGGCTGTGTTTGTTATTCTTTCCCAGTCCTGCGGATGTTTTGGGTCAAGGTGCCCCACTCCAACCGCAACCGAGAGTGTGTCACATCCCTCCGGGGCTGCCGAGGGGTCTGTGCGTACGGGGGCATGGATATAGAAGCAGGGATCGTCACCCATTGACTTGTCTCTGAAGATTTTATCCAGTCCTTCGCGGAAGCTGTCCGAAAGGAATGTACTGTGGTGTCCGAGCTGCGGATACTGCTTGTCGAGCCCCCAGTGCAGCACGAGGGCCGAGCAGGAGTATTTCATCCTGTTGATCCGCCACGATTTCCATCCTGGAGGAAGAAGGTCACGGTAAACATATGGGAGGTCGGCATTGGCAATGATGACATCAGCCCGTGCCTCGCTTCCGTCAAAAAAGGTTACACCGGCAGCCTTTCTTCCTTCCACATTGATCTTTTTAACCGGTTTTGCGAAGTGGAACCTGACTCCCTTCTCCTGTGCCTTTTCCATCAGCCGCGCCGCAACTGCATACATGCCACCCACGGGAAACATCGAACCTTCTGTCAGCTCAGCAGCCGGTATCATGGAAAAGAGTGCCGGGGCGCTGAACGGACTCTGACCTACATATATATTCTGGAATGTAAAAGCCATCCGCAGGTGTTCTGACCTGAAGAATCCCGATGTATACCTGTAATGGTTCAGATATGTTTTCAGCTTTACCAGAAGCATTGCATTGCTGAGATTGAAGAAATCAAAAAAGCGTGTAAAATTTCGTCCCAGCAGTTTCCGGAAGGCTTCAGTGTAGAGTCTGAATCCTGTTCTGACGTATTGCTGTGCCTTCTCAAAGCTTCCCGGCTCGATCTGTTCGAGTTGCTGCTTCATCCGGTTCTGGTCGGTTGTGAACGCAAGGCTGGTGCCGTCATCGAACCAGAGTGTATAGATGTCATCAAGAGGTCTGACCCCGATATCATCCATTGTGAGTCCGAGTGATCCGAGCACATCGCGGTAGACCTCAGGCATGAGGATCATTGTTGCACCCAGGTCAAACCGGTGTCCGTCACGCACAATCTGTCCGCATCTGCCGCCTGCTCCTATATTTTTCTCGTAGACATCAACCTTAAAACCATGCTCTGCCAGGAAGATTGATGTGGCTATGCCCCCTATGCCGGCGCCAATGATGAGCGCCGTGCCGTTATCAGTCATCAGATATAATAATTAAAATTGGTGTTTTGTTCCCGTTTCAGGTTGGAGTTACCGCAACCGCACAACAAATATATGAACAAACAGATGATTTATTGGCAGCTATGGGGGTCAACTGCGGTTTAACAGGGGTGAGTGGCGGAAAATAAGCCCCGGGAACCAATCCGGAGTCACAATATTATTTTCAGACTGTCGCCCGTGGCATCACCAGGAATGGGAGTCAGTCCACCTACCAGAGCTGGTGTACCAGTGGTTTTACCTCCTCCTCATAAATGCGCGAGACGGCGATTTTCTGCTCTTCGGTGAAGCCGGGGAATGACAAGGCTCCGATGTTTGATCTCACCTGGTCAGGTGATGAGGCACCCGGGATGATGCAGCTCACCTCTTCCCTCAGGAGTATCCACTGCAGGGCAACATGTGCCAGTTGTGTGTCTCCTGGAAACAGTTCCTTCAGCTTTGCCACGGCCTTCAGCCCTGTATCGTAGGGGACCCCGGAGAA
>SBFZ01000253.1 GCA_006227095.1 Bacteroidota bacterium
AGGTCAGCGGGACCGGGACGCCTGTAGCCTCCCCGGCCGCTAATGTCACCTCTTCCCCAGCCGGTACAGGTGCCGTCTCGCTCGCAGGGGCTGTTGCCACCTATCCAACCGGTTCCGGTGCCGGCTCGCCCGCAGGAATTCCTCCTGTTGCCCCGGCCACGATTCATGCTATTGCTCCTGATAGCAAGGGCAGTTTTACTGTTTCAACCGGACTGGTAAGCGTCAGGGCTGTCTCAACCGAAGCACCTATGGCATCATTCAGCTTCAGGGCTGCCGGGAACACATACTCTCACCTGCTGGTTATCGCTGCTGATGAAAGGAACGGAATTCCGGGAGTCAGCACCAGAACAAGGAAGGGAGTTACTGCCATTACCGTCAGGGATACCGGCGGTACTGTAACCAGGATCAGAATTTCTGGTGACAGTGTGACCCTTACCTGAATAAATTAATTATACAGAGATGAAAAACAGGCCAATGACAGACAGCATCAGGAACTTTCTTCTGCCCGCATTCGTGATGCTGGCACTTTTACCCGGATGCAGCAACGGCACCCCGCAGCCGCAACTGCAGGAAAGCCTTGCCGAGGCACCGGAGAACCAGTTTGCAGTGAGAGGATTCCATGTTGACCTGAGGATACAGGTCATGACCATGGAGGCCCTGAAGGCACTGGCCGACGAACTGGCTGGTTTCGGTCTTAACACCCTGGTGATGGAATGGGAGGCATCATACCCATACCTGAACAATGCCACAATATCAAATGAACTGGCCTACACCCGTGAGGAGGTGAAGGAATTCATCGCTTACTGTGAGGGACTCGGGATTGATGTTATACCGCTTCAGCAGTGCTTCGGTCATGTTGAATATATCCTCAGGCACGACAGGTACAGCGAACTGAAGGAGGACAGGAAAGAGATATCACAGCTTTGTCCCCTGAAGGAAGAGGCTGACAGCCTGCTGTTTGCAGACCTGTTTGCAGATATGGCATCGATGCACAATTCTGACTATATCCATATCGGGGGAGACGAAACTTACCTCCTGGGCCACTGTCCGGCATGTTCGCTCAAAGCTGCCACGGAAGGGAAGTCGAAGCTCTTCGTCGATTATATGAAGATGATGTGCAATATAGTCATTGACCTCGGGAAGAAGCCGGTCATGTGGGCTGATATCCTGCTCAAATACCCGGAGGCAGCTTCCGAACTGCCAAAGGAAACCATCTTCATTGACTGGAACTACGGGTGGAAGACCAATTACTTCGGCGACATAGCTGCCCTGCAGGCGCAGGGAATGGAATTCTGGGGATCACCGGCGATAAGGAGTCACCCGGATAATTCATACGTTACATGCTGGGAGAAGCATTTCAACAATCAGCGTGACTTTATCCCCTATGCCAGGGAAGCAGGTTACACAGGAATCATAATGACCTCATGGTCCACTTCAGGCCTGTACGGATTCACCTGGGATGTGAACTACGAGGTGACTGATATGGAGCAGATAAGGAATACTTACCCGCTTTCGGGTTTCAGGATACTGCTTGCATCATATGCTGAAGCTTTGAAGACCAGTGATCCTCTTGATCCTGAGGCGTTTGTTGCAAGGTATGCTGCTGATCGCTTCGGACTGACAGAGGCTGATGGCAAACTTCTCTGGGAAATACTCACCATACCGCCTGAACTGGTTGTGAACGGTAAACCGGCAACATCTGCTTCCTTCGCCGAGATGCGGAGACCGGTGGAGGAAGCCATGGCAAAGATGAAGAGCCTGAAGCCTATTTACAACAGGGATGAATTTGAGCACTTCAGGCTGATGCTTGATATCAGGGATCATTACCTGAGATTCAGGGAGGCTGAGGCAAGGTTCAATTCCCCGGACTTTGGAGCCGATGACAGGGATGCCCTTGCGGCTGACCTGGAAGGGCTGATCAGGGAGACGAAGGAGCTCGACAGGCGCTTTGCGAGGCTGCAGAAGGGGTTTCTGCATGAGAGTGAGATTGCACAGCAGAATATGATCAGAAACCGCAAGCTGATGCTTCTTCACCGGAGACTCACGGGTAACAGAGAGGTGTGACCATGAGGCTGGCGTGGAGGGTTTTGACAGTGTTGGCGCTGATTATGTGTGCCAGGGTGGCATCGGCACAGGATGAGCGCACCAGGTTTTTTCCACGTGTCACCGTGTATCCGGGGGAGATGCCTCCGCCTGAAAAGGTGTGGCTATTCGTTCTGGCAGGCCAGTCAAATATGGCAGGCCGGGGTCTTGTGGAGCCATCTGACACGGTTCCGGATCACCGGATATTTTTCGTAACTCCTGATATGAAGTGGGCAGTGGCGAAAGAACCGCTGCAGCTGTACCAGCCGGCACTTACCGGCCTCGGGCCGGGACTCGCATTTGCCAGGACACTGCTGGAAAAGGTGAATGAGGATATTTATATCGGACTGATTCCCTGTGCCGTCGGTGGAAGCTCAACGGCAAACTGGCTCACCGATTCACTTTACAATGGTGTCAGGCTGAAAAGCAACCTGACGGAGAAACTGAAATGGGCCATGAATTATGGAACGGTAAAGGGAATAATATGGCATCAGGGTGAATCAGACGCAACAGTGGAGAAAATACCTCAATTCAGGGAGAACACCGAAGCCCTGTTTGAATATTTCCGAAGTGTGGCAGGTGATCCGGATCTGCCTGTGGTGGCAGGTGAACTTGGCCTCTTTCAGGGAGTCGAAAAAAACAGGGTTGAGTATCTTCAGATCAATGACATCCTCTCCTCAATTGCATCAGGTGACCCGAATACCGTACTGGTGCGCTCTTTCGGCACAACCCCGAAGGCAGATATGGTACACTTTGACGGCCCCTCACAGAGGATGCTGGGCAGACGGTATGCACTGGCCTGGCTCTCACTCATTCAACATAAAAACAGGTAAAACAAACTGATATGCAACTTATTGACTGGATTGTCCTGACACTCTATTTCCTTCTGCTTATTTCCATTGGATTCTGGGCTTATATGAGGGTCAAAAACTCAGCCGACTTCTTTACAGCAGGAGGCAGGCTGCCATGGTGGCTCTCGGGCGTCTCTCACCATGTGTCAGGCTACAGCGGAGCAGTATTTGTTGCATATGCAGGGATAGCCTATACCCATGGCCTGACAATATACATATGGTGGGCCTGTGCGGTGGCGGCAGCAACATTCCTGGGTGCTCGTCTTATCGCTCCCCGGTGGGCGAGGCTCAGGATTGCAACCGGGATACAGTCGCCTACGGAATATCTTCTTACCAGGTATAATCTCAATACCCAGCAGCTGATAGCCTGGTCAGGGGTGATCATAAAGATATTTGACGTGGGAGCCAAATGGGCTGCCATTGCCGTTCTTCTCAACATTTTTGCCGGTACATCATTTCTAACTGGCATCCTGCTGGCCGGGTCGGTCTCTCTTATCTACAGCACCCTGGGAGGTCTGTGGGCTGATGTGGTGAACGACTTTGCCCAGTTCCTGGTACAGCTGGTTGCAGGTATAACGATGTTCGTAATTGTACTGATCAATCTTGGTGACGGAGCCGGTGGCTTCTTCACCCTGTGGGATAAACTTCCGGAGGGCCATTCAGCCCTCTTCAGTGATCCATACACCTGGCAGTTCCTGATTGCCATGGTGATAATCGATTTTTTCAGTTACAGCGGCGGTACATGGCATCTGGCTACCAGGTTCATAGCCTCATCCTCAGGGCAGGTGGCCCGGAAGGCTGCCACCTTATCATCAGTGTTATACCTGCTTTGGCCGATAGTGCTTTTCTTCCCGATGTTTGCCGCTCCCATATTCCTGCCGGGTCTCGATGACCCAACACGCTCCTACGGGATGCTTGCAATCAAATTCCTGCCGGCAGGACTTGTGGGACTGGTGATGGCCTCACTTTTCACCAACACTCTTTCAATGACCTCTTCAGATGCAAACACGATTTCCGCAGTCATAACCCGCGACATCATGCCCCGTTTCATAAAAGGGTTTGAAGGGTTCAGCAGGAAGAGGATACTTCTTATAGCCAGGATTTCCACTTTCTCATTTACTGTGCTGACCATACTCATTGCAATCAATGCAGAGAGTTTCGGCGGTGTGTTCGGTCTGATAGTATCATGGTTTGCGGCGCTGCTGGGCCCGATAGCTATACCGATGATACTGGGGCTGCTGCCCGCCTTCCGGAAGTGTGACAGTAATATTGCCATCATATCTATTGTGGCAGGAATTGCCGGATTCATTATCGTCAAGCTTATCCCGGGTGCTTCACTTGCCCTTGAGGTGGGAGTGCCTCTCTTTACATCATTGTTGTTGTATATTGCAGCAGGATTGCTCAGCAGGAGAGCAGTGCCCGAAAAGGTGGATAACCTGCTGAATTCCATCAGCAAATAGTATTATGTCATGATTAAACCGGATGATGAGAGCATTGTTACCGGCCGCCATTACCTGACAGGGGAGACGGTGAATCTCACCCTCAGGGGTGGGGTTATCACAGGAATGGTCTGCGGTGACCCGTCAACCGACCCGGGAGTGATCATCGCCCCGGGCCTCTGTGATCTGCAAGTAAACGGCTATGCCGGTCTGGACCTCAATACTGAACCGCTTCTTCCGGAAACGGTCAGGGATATTGCCGTGAAACTATGGGGTGAAGGGGTGACCACCTTTTTCCCGACAGTAATCACCAACAGCACAGAAAATCTGCAAAGGTCGCTGAAGGCAGTGGCAGAGGCCTGCCGGCTCTTCCCGGAGGCAGCTGCGGCCGTTGGAGGTATTCATCTTGAAGGACCGTTTATCTCACCCGAGAACGGCGCCAGGGGTGCTCATCCCTCAGAGTATGTAAGACCTCCCGACTGGGATCTCTTCTGCCGCCTGCAGGAATCATGCAACGGAATGATCCGCATTGTGACCCTTTCACCTGAATGGCCCGGATCGTCTGACTTCATCAGGCAGGCTTCTGAAACCGGCGTGATAGTTGCAATAGGGCATACCTCGGCAACGCCCGGCCAGATAAGGGAGGCCGTTGATGCAGGGGCAACCCTTTCCACACACCTGGGCAACGGATCACACCAGATGCTCCCCAGGCACAGGAACTACCTGTGGGAGCAACTGGCTGCAGATGAACTTTATGCTACAATCATTTCTGACGGTTTTCATCTTCCTGATTCCCTGATGAAAGTCTTCCTGAGGATGAAACCGGGAAAAATAATCCTGGTAAGTGATGCCACCGGCCTTACCGGCATGCCTCCGGGCGATTATAAAACCCATATCGGGGGTGAGGTGACACTTACGGAAGGTGGGAAGCTTCATGTCAGGGGAAACCCTGAAATGCTGGCAGGATCTGGCAAATCGCTGCTGCATTGCGTACAGACACTTGCCTCCCGGCAGCTTGCCCCTTTGTCTGAAGCCCTTGATATGGCAGGAAGGATTCCCTTCAGCCTGGCAGGCATTCCGGGCGATTGCCTTCTGGGACCAGGCGGAGTGGCAGACATAGTCATTCTCAGGCAGGAAGAGGACCGCCTCAGCATTGCCAGGACCATAAAGGGAGGCAAAACAGTTTTCAGGAAATGATAGTATTGATATCAATCGGACAAAGCCCGGTATGGTGAAGCTTATATTTTCTGTACTGATATTGGTTATGGCTGCCTGCTCGGGCAGGGAACCTGAATTTGATATTCCTGAAGGAGCCCGTGTCATCAGCTTCTCGGGATATGAATGGGTGGTAGCCGATTCAAAGGGACAAAAGGCTGGCCCGGGTCCCAACTATTTTTCTGATTCGGAGGATAATGTGTGGGTTGATGAGAAGGGACGGCTTCACCTGAAGATAACCTTCCGTGACGGCAGGTGGAATTGCTCAAGGGTTGAACTGGCAGAACATACCGGGTACGGCAGGTATATTTTTTATATCTCCTCCAGGCCTGACAGTCTTGACCGGCAGGTGGTATGGGGTCTCTATACATACAAAAGTGATACGGAGGAGATAGACATAGAGTTCTCCCAGTGGGGCATCGAAGGCAACCAGGAGGGACAATATGCCATCCAGCCCTCTTACCGGATTGGTAATAAAGCCCGCTTCAGGATGAACCTTGAGGGCAGCTACACGACACATCTCTTTGACTGGTCAAGGAAACGGATAGATTTTGCCAGCTATCACGGCCACAGGAAACAACCGGTCAATGAGAATGAGATTATCGCAAGGTGGAGATACTATGGTGATGACATTCCTCATGACAGTGATGAAAAACTTAAGATGAACCTCTGGCTCTTCAGGGGTACGCCCCCTTCTGACGGCATGGAAGCAGAAGTTGTCATTGACCGTATTGAAATAATCTGAAAATGAAAAAAGAAGTTGCTGGTAATAAGAATGTTTCAGCCGACGGGGCATGGCCTTCAGTTGTCGGCCCGGCCGGAAGCCCCGGCTCAGCCGGAAATCCCGTCCCGGCCGGAAGAGATGGCAGACTTTACAGCCTCGACGCCCTGAGAGGATTTGACATGCTGTGGATAACCGGGGGTCAGAAACTTGTCTTTGCCCTGGCAACGGTAACCGGATGGCCGCTATTTGAGTGGATGAACTCACAGATGCACCATGTGGAGTGGAACGGTTTTGCATTTTATGACATGATCTTTCCCCTGTTTCTTTTCCTTGCCGGTGTGTCAATGCCTTATTCCTTCGCGGCGAGAACTGCCAGGGGTGACAGCCGGAGGAAGATATACCTGCATGCGGTAAAGAGAATGGTTGTACTGGTGATCCTGGGGATGCTGGTGAACCGGATCCTGGAACTGAATCCTGATAACCTGAGATTCGCAAGCGTGCTTGGCAGGATAGGCGTTGCATGGTTCCTTGCTGCCATGATAGTGCTTAACGCCGGTATCAGGTGGCAGGTGGCCTGGTTCTGGGGTCTGCTGATCTTATATTGCCTCCTGATGCTGTTTGTTCCGGTACCCGGTCACGGTGCCGGCGTACTCACCCCTGAAGGTAACCTGGCAGGCTGGCTTGACAGGCTCCTGCTGCCGGGAACAATGTATACCGAGTTCAACGAGCCGGAAGGGATACTCAGTACAATACCTTCTGTATCAACCGCCCTCCTGGGAGTGTTTGCCGGCCACCTTCTCCGGCTGGAGAAAAGCGGGCTGACCGGTATGAGGAAAGCATTGATAATCATTGGCGCAGGTATAATAAGCCTCCTCCTCGGGATGCTCTGGGGAACCTTTTTCCCGGTAAACAAGAATCTCTGGACCAGCTCCTTCGTACTCTATGCCGGTGGCTGGAGCCTCATGCTTCTTGGCCTCTTCTACCTCATCATTGATGTCTGGAGAATAAAAAAGTGGGCATTCTTCTTTGTCGTTATCGGTATGAACTCAATTACCATTTACGTGCTGCAGTTCAGGATTCTGAAGTTTGACGTCATACGCGACTTTTTCCTGAAGGGTATTCATGACCTGTCACCTGCAGCGGTACAGCCATTCATCAGCTCCCTGGGATA
>SBFZ01000212.1 GCA_006227095.1 Bacteroidota bacterium
AATAATGACGAGGCTGAATATTGTTCTTTTCATTTCTCTCATTTTTTTCCTTCAATGGTCCCGGGTCCGGCTCCCTTTTCGGTTATTACATGTATAAATCCATTCAGATGGAACTGTTCCAGCCCGCTGATCCTTCTTTCAAATACCTCACAGTCATAATAATAAACGCCTGATGGAACTATCCTCCCCTTATAGGTTCCGTCCCAGTTGAGCCTGGGTTCCTCCGTGCTGAAGATAAGCACTCCTGCCCTGTTGAAAAGGCGGAATTCAACTTTCTCCACCAGGGCTGAGGTCTTGGCCAGAAGGAAGTCATTTACATCATCTCCGTTGGGGGTAAAGACATTTGGTATTTCGTAGAAATTGCAGGAATCAACGCATATCATTGTTGAAAGCGGACTTTCATTGCCGTTGATGTCAAAGGCTGATATTGCATAGCATCCCGCCACGTAGTCAGGAAGAGAATGGACATACTTCTTCACCTCCCTGTCATCAAAGGTGATAAGCAGTGAAAGTTCCTCCTCGGTGGTCTGTTTGTAATAGAGGTTATAGCCTGCCACGTCTTCATAGCAGAGGGGGTCTTCAACTGACCATCTTACGGTATTGTACAGGCTGTCACACTGAGATGAGACCGTAAGGGCCGGGGGGCATGGCGGCTCATTGTCAACCGGAATGGCACAGGTTCTTTGCGAGAGGTTTATGAGGTTTTTCGGGGTACCCACGCCCTGGTAACCACCGGCCGAGACCACATAATAGCAGTATTCGGTACCATTGACAAGGTTAAGGTCAGTAAAGTTCAGCTGGTTGGTTGAACCCACAGGCTGCCAGTCTGTTCCGTCAAACCTGTAGAATTCATAGGAAGTATTTATCCATGGCACATTGCGGTTAAGGACAAAGCGCATTTTCCTGTCCCCGGGCAATGCAGTCAGGAAAAGTGAGGAGGCTATGCCCGGGTCTCCGATAAGGAACCGGTTTCCGGGTGCGTCGTTGTATAGTTCAACCCGGTATACCCATCCGGTATCAAGGGTATTTATGAGGGTATCAACATATACGGTATCATTCAGGTCTGCAGTGGGGAGGGTATGTATCAGCTGCCAGTCAGTACCGGCAATTCCTTCGGCACGGTAGATAAGATACTCATATGGTCCGTTTGCAGGGATTGTGTCAAGGCTTCGCGGCTTTTGCCAGGCAAGGGTAAGAGAACCGTTGACAGGGTGAGTGTTCCGGATAGATACGTTCGTGATCAGGGGTATACCCGTGATAAGTGATGTCACCACCTCATTCGAAGGCTTGCTCTCGGTGCCATTGGGGTAGACTGCCACTATCCTGTAGGCATATTCGGTGCCGGTATCCAGTCCATTATCAGTGTCAGTGAAAGTAATTGAGTTGAATCCTCCGACATAACCAACCTTTACAAAGCCTGATGAAGGCGGAATGCCGTCATAGCAGGTATCCGCCGCCAGTGTTGAAGCTCCCTCGCGCCTGTAGATGCTGAAGCCGGCAACCTGGTCAGTTACATAGCCGGCCCAGGTCAGCTGGACGAATTTTCCCACGGGCACTGCAGAGAGGAGCACCGGTGATGGACCGAGAACCTTTATGCTCATGTTGTCTATGTCAACCAGCTGCAACTCCCTGTTCGAATCCTCTGCCTTGATTACTATATCATAGGGCTGGTGCCTTACTGCTTCATGACACGGAACCCAGCTCAGCCTCGCCCTTGTGAGCCCGGCTACAGTCGAAAGCGTTGTAAAGGTTGCGGGGCAACCGGTCTCCGTGAAGATTCCTGATGTTGCGAGCATTGTTATTGAGTCAAGGTCAGCATCAGTGGCAGAAATATCAACCGTCACCGTCTCTCCTGCCTCCACGCAGAGATCAGGGAGCGGAGAGGTCACGGGCGGGTTATTGTCAGTCTCATATACCTCTATCTGCATATCACGCACCACCACTCCTATCTTGATTCCTGCCCTCCACTCCTGTATCTCCATGGCAACATTATAGATACCGATTGCGAGCGGGGCATCCCAGACCAGGTCACCGGAAATGGAATCAACATAAAACTTGTTTGAAGCAGCCGGAAAGGTATAGTTCTGAATAGGTTTCCCGTCTTCCCTGGTGCACACTGTAAGCTTATAGGAGAGGCTGTCACCGTCAGGATCGAAGGCAGCAGGGTTATGAATGAACACCTGGCCAACCGCAGCCTTGTCATAGGGAGGATTAAGCAGCACCGGGGTGCTGTTCCTTCCGACGGCAGTATTCACGATCAGGATAGTTGAAATGGAGAAGACCACGTTTACCGAGTTGGGTATGTTTTCGACCCCGAAATTACGGTTCGGGTCCTGCACCACAATCCTGTATACCCCTGGTCCGGGGTAGGTATGCTGGGCAACATAGACATTTTTCTTGTAGTTGTTCGGAAGAATTGTTTCTGAGATCCTAGCAACATTGGTGATGGAGTTATCACCCCATTCGACGTCAAGACTGGGCCTGTCAGCCTTGCTGAGTGTATAGGTAAAGGTGGTTACGGTCACCTCAAAAGTCAGGTCGGATATCTGCCGGTAGGTAATTTCACCAGCCCTGTTATGTGTTGCCAGTGCCACTGAGGCAACACCCAGGATCATGGCCATCACACAGTAAAATCGTCTTATCATTGCACTCCCTTTCATTTCACTTTGAAACTTTTTATTGTGTCCGTCACCGTGAACCTGTGACCCTCCTCAATTCCGTCAAGGCTGAAGAGGAGCATGTTTGCCTGGTCTTCGTAGAGCCGGGTCATGATCCGGTTCACCACCGATACACTCCTTAACCCTCTTTTTCCCGCTGCCTGTAATGTAAAACGGTGTTCGAGGCCGTCAGCAGTTGCAGACAGAAGCTCCATCCGCACGGGCATTCCGTCTTCCAGGATTATTATCCTGTCAGAAAGATACTTAAGGAATCTCTCTTCATTGTTACCGGTAATCTCACTACCGTCACTCAGGCCAAGGTTCATGTCAGCTTCCAGGTCATCGGTCCAGACCTTAACAAATACTGACCACAGCCTGTTCACCCCGTCATATTCCATTCCCGTCAGTGATACATGGACCGGGTGTATGAGGAGCAGGATTGCGAGTGATAATGTTTTCATGCCGGCTATCTCCTGATTGCAGCAAAAATCAAGCCATCAGCTCCTTTTCGGTTATCCCTGCCCGTTCCCTGAGGTAATCAACTGTTCCCACCTCAATGAAAGAGAATCCGGTGCCCCTGGAGAAGTTACCTGCAAGGACAACGACGATATCGTTCTTTCTCAGGGTATTTCTGCTCAGCAACTCGCGAATGGCAGTATTGATGAATTCATCAGCTGACATTTTCTTCTCAACAAAAACAGGGATGACGCCGTATGATAGTGCCAGTTCGCGCATGGTGCCGTGTGAATAGCAATGTGCGATTACAGGGTTTATACCCCGGAATGCTGCCATGTTCCTTATTGAGGTGCCGTTGACGGTATCGGCCAGGATCACCATGGCCTTAACTCTGATTGAGGTTTTGACAGCCACCTTGGCGAGATATGCGGAAACCGGGCCGCTCAATGACCCGGCAGGCATCTCCACATACTGTTCCTTTTCCATTTCCACCTCTGCGGCTATCCGGGCCATCGTTTTCACCGCCTCAACCGGGAAACGGCCCATTGCCGTCTCACCGCTCAGCATAAGGGCATCAGTCTGGCTGTAGACTGCGTTTGCCACATCACTCACCTCGGCCCTCGTTGGCCTGGGGTTGGTTATCATGGAGTGAAGCATCTGGGTAGCCACTATCACCGGCTTGCGCTTCTCAATGCACCTGGCGATAATATTTCGCTGTATACCCGGGATCCTTTCATAGGGGACCTCTATTGCCAGGTCTCCGCGGGCAACCATGATACCATAGGAGTGATCCATTATCTCCTCCAGGTTGTCAACACCCTGCTGGTTCTCTATTTTGGCAATGATCTTTATATCGCTGGAACGCTTGTCCAGAAGACGCTGAACAGCCAGGACATCTTCCTTTGACCTGACGAAAGAGTGAGCTATAAACTGAATATCAAGCTCAACCGCAAGATCAATGAATGTAAGGTCCCGTTCGCTGACCGATGGCAGGTTAATCCTTACCTGGGGTATATTCACTGTCTTGCGTGACCCGAGGGTTCCGTCATTTTCAATTCTGCCGGTAAGAACCTTCCCCTCCCTTCCGGTTATCTTTATCTCAAGCTCACCGTCATCTATGAGGATAAATGCACCTTCAGGAACGTACCTGGCTATATCACAATAGTTTACGTTGATCACCCCATGGGTTGTCTTCGCATCGGCATTTCCTGCCACTTTTACCTTCTCTCCCTTCATGAAAGGGATTGGTTCATCGCAAACCGTGGTTCGTATCTCTGGGCCCTTGGTATCAAGCAGAATGGCTATGCGGTCAGATACACTCCTTACGTTCGAGACTATCTTCCTTACCCCCCCGGCATCAAGATGAGCAGAATTTATTCTGACCACATCCATCCCTGCCTCATACAGCCTGGCCAGGAATTGCGGTTCGCAGTTCCTGTCTGAGATAGTAGCCACAATCTTCGTTCTCTTTTTGAGGAGGCTTTTTGCCATTGTTTTGCTTATTTTTTTAAAATCTCAATGAGCGCTTCTGCTGCAAGCCTGTAGCCGCCGGTACCGAGTCCCATTATGCTTCCCCTGCAATAACGGCCGGTAAGACTGGTATGACGAAATTCCTCCCTTGAGAGGAGGTTTGAAATATGAACCTCTATGACCGGTTTACCAATTGCAGCAATCGCATCAGCGATTGCCACCGAGGTGTGGGTATATCCTCCGGGGTTTATTATGACCCCGTCAGCATTCTCACCCGCTGCCTGGACAAGATTCACCAGTTCACCCTCTACGTTTGATTGCGAATATCCGAATGTAACACCCGGAAAACGGTTCCGCAGCGCATCCAGCACGGCATCAAATCGTTCAGATCCGTATATGGCCGGCTCTCTCTTCCCGAGGAGATTGAGGTTAGGCCCGTTGATAATTTCTATTTTCATACCCGGCATTGATTGCGACGGTTTTGCCGACAATACAAAAATACAGAAATGAGCGGATTTCAGACCTCTATAAAATATAACTTTGGGACATTCAGGGTTTGCTATGACCGTTTCATGGACAGATGTGATAAAGGGTTTCGGAAGATACCTCAGGATTGAGCGCTCGCTCTCCCCCAACAGCGTTGCAGCCTACCTCAGTGATGTACGCCGCCTGCGCGACTATTTGGAAGAAAACCGTGGCGGAGCCGGACCCGCATCACTTTCCTACGGTGACCTGAGCGGATTTGTGGCTCATATCGCCATGAGCGATGATGCAGTCAGAACCCAGGCAAGGATCATCTCAGGAATCAGGTCATTCTGCAGCTACATGATGATTGAGAAGATTATCACCGAAGATCCGTCGGCACTGCTTGAAGCACCCAGGACAGGGATGAAGCTTCCCGAAGTGCTCTCGGTAGAGGAGATTGACAGGATGGTGGCATCAATAGACCTGAGTGAACCATCCGGTCACAGGAACAGGGCAATAATAGAGACCATGTACGGTTGCGGACTCAGGGTATCAGAACTGGTAAGCCTGCGCCTGACCGACATCCACCGCAGGGAGGGCTTTGTAAAGATCACCGGGAAAGGCAACAAACAGAGGCTGGTTCCGATAGGCAGAGTGACACTGAAGGAGATAGACAGCTACCTTGAGAGAAGGATGGCAATGCCTGTAATAGCCGACCAGAATATTCTTTTTCTTAACCGCCGTGGCAGAAAGCTGTCAAGGGTAATGATTTTCAACATAATCAGGGAGACGGCTGATGCTGCCGGAATAAAAAAGAAGATAAGCCCTCACACACTGCGCCACTCTTTTGCCACACACCTGGTGGAAGGGGGTGCTGACCTGAGAGCAGTACAGGAGATGCTGGGTCATGAGTCGATAACCACTACCGAGATCTACACCCATATTGACCGGAGTTACCTGAGGGATACTGTCCTGATGTACCATCCGAGAGCCAGGCGAAGGTAGGATCTCTTTCCATGGCAGGCTGGATCCGGTACGTGTGGCACCGTTGCTGACACCCGGCACTGCCGGACAGGATAAACCAATTACTTCTGCCGCTGCCTGCATTTAAAAATGGATATTTCATTTTTTCCTCCTTTTTATTACCTTTGCGCTTCGAAAAAAAAGAGATTTTAATCAATAACCAGATCGAATATGTCAAAAGTTAAGCGTGTTTATTCCTTCGGAAACAAGACAGCCGAAGGCAAGGCGGATATGAAGAATCTGCTCGGCGGCAAGGGAGCCAACCTGGCTGAGATGTGCCTCCTGGGACTGCCGGTACCTGCCGGTTTTACGATTACCACTGAAGTATGTACTGAGTATTACCAGAACAATCACCAGTTGCCGGCTGAACTCATGCCCGAGGTATGGGAAGCCATGAAGAAGACTGAAGAAGCAATGGGGATGAAATATGGTGACAGCGAGAATGCCCTTCTCGTCTCATGTCGTTCGGGTGCCCGCAGTTCAATGCCCGGTATGATGGACACCGTTCTGAACATTGGTCTCTGTTCCGATACCATCCCCGGCCTGATAAAGAAGACAGGCAACCCGCGTTTTGTATGGGATTCATACCGCCGTCTGATCATGATGTATGCTGACGTGGTTATGGAAAAGGCTGAAGGTATTGAGCCGGCAGACGGCAAGGGTATCCGCAAGCAGCTTGACGAGATGCTTGATGAGTTCAAGCATTCAAAGGGTTATAAGTCAGACACCGAACTCACCTCCGACGAACTGAAGGATCTTGCCGAAGCTTTCAAGAAGAGGATCAAACAATCGCTTGGCAAGGAATTTCCGGACGATGCACGTGAGCAGCTCGAAGGTGGTATCAAGGCTGTCTTCAAGAGCTGGAACGGCAAGAAGGCTGTTTCATACCGTCGTATCGAGGGAATTCCAGATGCATGGGGAACAGCGGTTAACGTTCAGGCCATGGTATTCGGAAACATGGGTGACTCATCGGCTACCGGTGTTGCCTTCACCCGTAACCCGGCAACCGGTGATAACCTGTTCTATGGCGAATGGCTTGTAAATGCGCAGGGTGAAGACGTGGTTGCAGGTATCCGCACCCCGAACCCGCTCAATGATGACACAAAGAATGAGCAGAATATGCATCTGCACAGCATGCAGGAGTCAATGCCCGGAACCTACAGGGAACTGGTGGACATCAGGAACATCCTTGAGAAGTCATTCCATGACATGCTTGACATTGAGTTCACCATACAGGAAGGTACTCTCTACATGCTGCAGTGCCGCGCCGGCAAGCGTACAGGTACCGCAGCCCTGAACATGGCCATGGACATGCTCCAGGAAGGACTTATAGACGAGAAGACAGCTGTCATGAGGGTTGATCCCGCACAGCTTGATGAGCTTCTCCACCCGATATGCAACCCGGAAGC
>SBFZ01000137.1 GCA_006227095.1 Bacteroidota bacterium
GACTCCAGGAACCGGTTTATCCTGTCCCTGAATCCGGGTTCGATATCCTCAAACTGGGCGGCAAGCTTTTCCAGGTCGCGGTAGATGGTGAACCACCTTTCGCTGCCGCGGAAATTGACGCGGTAAAGCGGGTCTATCTTCACGAACCGGAAGGGCATTTCTATGCCGGCATCCTTAACGAATTCGTCGAAATGGTAGCTCATGCTGAAGAAGGTGGGAGCCATGTCAAAGGTAAAGCCGTCAGCTGTCAGCTGGTTGAGCCTCCCTCCTGCCTGTCTGTACATTTCAACGATCTCAACCTCATAGCCGCGGCGTCTGAGACGGAGAGCCGTTGCCAGACCGCCCAGTCCGGCACCTACTATCAACACTTTCTTTCCGCTCATACAATCATTTTATTTTTTTCTCCGCCGCCGGAAGCAGTTCATCCCTGACCCACTGAAATCCGGGAGCTCTCGTCAGCGCCATCCGGTAAACTTCTGCGGCTCCCCTGTAATCATCCATCCTCTCGAGAAGCTGACCAAGGAGAACCATGGTATTGAGATATCGCCAGCTGCATGCCGCGAGTCCCGGGTCTGCTTCAAACAACCTCAGTGCCTCACGGAACGATGCTGCAGCTTTTTCCTTTGATCCTCCGGCAAATGCAGGCATATGGGCTTCTGAATTGGCCTTTTCAATCCATGCCACAGGTGAGTGGCTGCCCGCCTCCATTGTTGCATCCAGCTGTTTCAGGGCCCTGGGTCCCAGGGTGACCGCCCTCGCCGGGTTAAGCCCCATCCTGAAACCGAGGAGAGCAAGCCTGAAGGCTTCTGTCTCGGCCTCATAACCGGGATAACCGGCAAGTTTTTCAATTTCACCGGCAAAAGTTTCTATCTGTGATCTGGCGGCATCCTTTTCATCACGGCCAAGCAGGTAACCGACATAACCATATCTCGCCTCCACCAGGGCATAGAATGTACACGCATCAGGGGTGCGGCTGAACTGTTCCTGCAATTCCTGCATTCCTTTCTTCCACATTTCCATATTACCGGAGATGTACCCACTGTATATCGTGCAACTGCTGCAGTCCTTCCTGCCGTCAGTGCCTGCCAGGCAGACAGCAGACAGCATGAACAGCATTACTGCTAAAGTGCCCCTCATTCTATTTTTCGTCCTTTCCATTCAAACCCTTTGCTTGCCCTGCGCTTCAGTGCCAGGAATGCAATATGGTAAAAAGCCGCGATACCCGGTAAAAGATATATAAGATTTTCACTCACCCGGTGCCTGGATGTAACGGCAATCATTGCATTGATGGCTATCACCATAGCCAGGTAAATGGCCATGAACTGCCATGACACAAGGAGCAGGACAATCCAGCCAGCCAGGCCGGTAATGGCAAAAAGCAGCAGGAAGGCAACGCTGTTTCCGAACATTGAAAAAATATTTCTTGAGAAGCCATTGACGCCCTCTGCATATCCCCTGTACATGCGGCATTCAATCTCCTTCCGTCCGACAAGGGTGTCTCCCCTGAGCCTGCTTTTCTTTATGAGCCTCATTATCTCAATGTCTTCTGCAAGCTTATCCTTTACCCTTTCATGAAAACGGTATCTTCTGTAGGTCGCACCGTGAAAAAGCATCATCTGACCGTTTGCGGCCGAGAATGAGCTCCAGCGGCAGCGGCGTATAAGGAACAGGGGCAGCAGTGACAGTAATATACGAAACATGAATGGTACAACGATTTTCTCGCCACGGCTCCTCATCCGTTGCCTGGGAAACATTGACAGAAGTGCCAGTCTGTGCCGGCCGGCGTAGGATACCGCTCTTCTCAGCAGGTCTTCGCCTACGGTCACATCTGCGTCAAGAAAAAGAAGGTAATCATTTGAAGCCTCTCCGGCCAGGATGTGGCAAGCATGGTTTTTCCCTGTCCATCCCTGGGGGAGCTCTTTAGCCTGGACATATCTTACCCTGGGGTCAACCTTTGAACATGCCTGCACTACGTCAGCTGTATTATCAGTTGATCCGTCATCACAGACTATTATTTCAGCCTTGCCGTATGGCAGGGAAGCCAGGCTTCCAAGGAGATTGCCGATGTTTTTTTCTTCGTTTCTGACAGGAATCAGGACTGAAAGTGATGGCAGCCGGTCATGGTCTTTTGAAGTCATTGGCAGAAAAGGCCTGGAGATCATGTTCACCAGAGCCACGGCAAACCGGAGAAAAGTCAGAAAAAGAATCAGACTGCATGCAATGTACAGTATCATGAAGGTATCTGCTTTGCAATACACTCGTCAAGGAATATGTTGTATGCCTCCTCGAGGTCAGTGATCGATCTCTCCCTGGCGGAATACTCTATTACCCTGACACTGAGGCCTGGTTTCTTCTCTGAGAACCAGTCGGGCAGTGCAACATAGAACAATATCATCAGCCTGTCTGAGGCTCCGGCAATGATGCGTTCGGTACCTCTTTCAAACCTCATGGGTCGTCTGTGCATTGAGGTGATGACTCCCTGAGGGTAAACGACCACCATATTTGCGGCATCATGCAG
>SBFZ01000085.1 GCA_006227095.1 Bacteroidota bacterium
GGCCATGGCCGCCAGGTCATTCAGCATGGCCGGTTTGCCTCTTCTTTCAGGATTACGGATGAATCTGATCCTTTTATCTTCAGCTGCGAGGAGAATCATTTTAGCGTCAGTGCCGTCACTGGATCCGTCCGACCCGATCAGTAGCTCAATCAGGTCAGCAGGATAGTCTGATTCCAGAATGCTTTTCATCTTCGCCTCAATAACCTTCTCTTCATTGTGGAGAGACATCATTACAGTCACTGAAGGAAGAGGCGTCTTTTCATTCTGCTCAGCATGTGGCTGACTTCTGTTCCTTTTCAGCCGGGCAAAGACTATCACAGCCGCCGGGTAGATCACATATGTCCATGCCAGGAGGAAAGTTACAGTTATCAGTATTATTTCAGCTGCCACGGGTAAGTCCTTCGTAAAATTCCAACAGTTGTGCCGTGAGGGTACGGTTATCATATTCCCTGCGGACGAGTTCAGTAGCGGCGTGGCCGGATGTGTATCTCAGTTCCGGATTTGCCAGGTATTTCACCAATGCGTCACTGAATGATCCGGCGTCATCAGCCACGGTCAGTTCCCTGCCGTTTTCCGCAATGAGTCCGGCCACCGCAACAGTTGTTGCAACCACGGGTCTTCCGGTGCTCATCGCTTCTATTATCTTGATCCTGATACCGCTTCCGGTGAATAGCGGTGAAATCATAACGTGGTTTGATGCAATAAAGGTGCGTGCATCATCCGGTTCACCTTCACAGAAGATGTCTTTCCCTGCTGACAGAATTCCATCAGGGTGCCGCAAGCCTCTTCCGGCAACATGGAGCGTTACCCCGGGGACCTTTTCCAGCACCAGGGGCCAGACGGATTCTATGAACCAGTTTATGCCTTCTGCGTTTGGCTGCCAGTCCATTGATCCGATGAATCCCACCCTGAGGCTGCCTGTTTCAGGTTCGGGTATATATTCCACTTCATCTGTTCCGGTCATCGATACAAAGAGAGGTTTTTCAGGGGCCACTGCTGAGAACCACTGGCTGTCAGCTTTACTTATTGGCACCACGGCATCAAACCGGAGTGCTGCCTGTTTTTCAAGTTTCAGCAACCTGCGGAAAAGGTTCAGGAGATATGCTTTACGGAAGGGAGATGATTCGGCTTCTGCCATCATCTTCCTGATTTTGTGTTCCAGGTTGTGTGCCCTCAAAATAACCGGTGCCCCGGTATGTTTTCTTATTTCATCAAGGTACAGTGCAAAGACAAGTCCTTCGCAATGAATGAGGTCAAAATCTGAGCCGTTGAGTATTGAGGCTAGCGTTGAGGAGAACGTTTTTGACCTGAACCGGGTCAGGTCATAGGGTTTGTCAGAGAAGAGCAGGTTTATCAGCATTGCAGGGGGAGAGATCCGCGTACTGACTGTAATTTCGTTGTAGTTGCTCAGGTACTGATGGGACTGTTTTGTGCCGGATAAGTCTTTCAGCGGGTGTTTTTCAGTTCTCATTGACAGGAGAGTCACCTCGGCTCCGGCGGCTGCCAGCCCGCTGAGGCATCTTACAGTTGCCACCGTGGCGCCGTCGTGCATGGGCCACACCGGCCTAGGTGAGAGTGCCAGAATCTTCATCATCCTTTACAGGCTTTATGCCGGTAAGAAAAGCCCCTAACTTTCTGAAGAAGAGCATGTATGTTTCTGCATTCATAATGGCAGCATCTGTTGTTGCCTTGTATGTAAGGAACACACCTATCGGAAGGAGGATGATTGTTGAGGCCATCATACCAAGCGGAACGCTTATTATCAGTTCCTTGGCAAATTTCTCACCGGAGAGTGAGATGACATAATAGAAGACGAAGAAAAGGACTGAGATTACTGCCGGGGTTCCCAGCCCGCCCTTCCTGATTATTGCACCAAGGGGGGCACCTATGAAGAAGAATACGAGGCAGGCCAGCGGGAGGGTAAACCGTTTGTATTTCTCGGCCTCATATTTTCTGAGGTTCTTTGCTTCAGCCACAAGCGCCTCACTTTTTTCGGTCATGAATGATGTTCCCTCACGGGCAAAGCTCAGTGCCCTGCTTATAGTGGTGTTTTTGTCCATGAAGCTGAGGGTGTCAAAACAAGCCCTGGTGTTAAACTTCCCTGATTTCCAGACTGCAGTTGAGTCTTCCTCCGGCTTATTCTCGGGGTAGTAGAATTGATTGGTGGTCATGAGCCTCGTTTGACTGAACTCAGTATAGTAGACGTCGGTTCTAGACTTGTACCGGGTTGACAGGGAGTCAATGAAGAAGGTCAGGTCAGTGGTGTTGAGCATGGCGTAGTTTGACCGGTAGATATCCATTGCCGACCTGTTGAGACCGAACCCTGTAAGCTCAATCACCATGGTTTGCTTGGTGAACCTGTCACGACGGAAGGGGTATTTTCTCTTGTCCTGGGGGACATTTTTTTCTTCTATATCCTTGTATGCGTAGCCGTTAAAGAGTGTCAGTATGAGTCCGCTCTCGTCAGCTGTCACCCTCATATAGCCTGAGTCTGCGTGGATTACTGATGTATTTCC
>SBFZ01000391.1 GCA_006227095.1 Bacteroidota bacterium
TTCTCCTTCAGGTCTGTCCGCGGAAGTGCCCAGAGCAGTTTCATATCCGCGTCACCACTGTGATTTTTGTACAATACCTCTATCTTCTTCCTTTCACCTGCAACCATTTCAAGCGGCACCTCCTTGTGGAAGGCATGGTGCTCACCCCGGTAGCGCATTACAGTGTCACCGTCAACAATGACCTTATAATCTGATGATCCCCAGGCTCCGAGTGAATAGGTGCCGGTCACCGGAGGCACCAGCCAGGTGGTCCACCGTATGCCAAAATCATTTACCGGCATCAGGTAATGCGGTGAGTTATTCTCCCAGTAGAAGTCAATCATGTCATCAGTCCTGGTAAACAACGGCTCGCCATCCATCTCCCTGTTGCTGAAATACTCACCCATGACGCCCTGTTTCCCGTCAGGTGTAACCAGGTGACATGACGGTACCGGAACAAGGTTGTGAATCCCGGGTGCCAGGTCAGCCCCTTCGGCATAGATCACCCCGGCACAGTCTGAGACTTTTGAAATAATACCTTCAAGAGCGGTGACAGGATCCTTTGGAATGCCATTGTAGTTGCCAACCAGCGCCTCCCAGTTATCTGCATTTGGCCCTACAACAGCAATGGTTCTGACTTCGTCTCCCAGTGGCAGAATGCCATCATTCTTCAGAAGAACGATTGATTCCAGGGCTGCTCTCATGGCCAGCGACCTGTTGTAGTCAGAGCAGTTTGCCTCGAACGGGATCTGCGCATAATCAACCATGCTGTCAGGGTCAAACATGCCCAGCCTGAACCGGGCCAGCATAACCCTCTTCACCGCCCTGTCAAGATCTGATTCTGTTATAAGACCTTTGCCGAATGCCTCCATAAGATGCCGGTAATCAACCCCGCATTCAAGGTCAGTGCCGGCCTTCAGTGCCATCGCGGCTGCCTCTGCAGGACCGGCAGCATATCCCTGGAAATTGTAGAAATCAGAAATTGCCCAGCAGTCTGACACGATGTAGCCCTCAAAGCCCCAGTCATTCCTGAGGATACCGTATAGCTCATCATTGGCACAGGCAGGATGTCCGCGGAACTGGTTGTAGGCACCCATCACCGAATATACCTTCCCTTCCTTCACCAGGGTGCGGAACGCAGGAAGATAGGTCTCACGCAGGTCCCTCTCACTGACCTCGGCATTGAACTCATGCCTCAAAGGCTCGGGTCCCGAATGTACGGCATAGTGTTTCGCCGTGGCAATGGTCTTGAAATACTTCGGGTCTGATCCCTGCATCCCCTGCACAAAGCGGAGGCCCATCCTGCCTGTCAGATACGGATCTTCGCCGTAAGTCTCATGACCTCTCCCCCAACGGGGATCCCTGAATATATTGATATTCGGCGACCAGAATGTCAGACCATGATAGATACCAGGCTCATTTCTCCTGACAAATTCATGGTATTTGGCCCTTGCCTCATCGGAAATGGCATTCGCCACATCCAGCATCAGATCCTCATTCCAGCTGTTGGCAATGGTTATCGACTGGGGAAAAACGGTGGCATAACCGGCCCGTGCCACACCGTGAAGGGCCTCGTTCCACCAGTTGTACTCCGGGATGCCGAGACGCGGAATGGCAGGCGCAGTGTACAGTAACTGGGCAGCCTTCTCTTCATTGGTCATCCGTGATACCAGGTCATCAACCCTCTCCTCAAAAGTCAACCCTGTGTCAAGATAAGGATACTTCTGCGACTGCATGGGCGCAACAGACCAGATTGCCAGTGATGCTGCAAGTAAAGTGGCTTTTATATTCATCTCCTTGGGGTAAAAATTACTCTTATAAAGATAGGTTTTATTGAATTTAATGCCATACCGGCAACTTATCATAATGAGCACCCGGCACCAATGACTGAGTGCCGGGGTTAGATTCACCGCGGTGAGACCAGGATGTGACCAATGATTCTCCATGGCGGCCTGATGCCATAACCAAAGATCCCCCGCACCGGCTATATAATAATAAGTAAAGATAGCTCCCTGGCGGCCAGAACATATATCTTCTTTTTTACTCCCGGATTGTAACTTACTTATCAAAAATTAGTGTATATTAGACACTTCAAGGGCAGAATTTATGCCTGAGCAGAGCCCTGGCGAAACAAGTAAACCACAATAATATGAAAATGAAGACTATAACACTGCAGGCGGCTGTCATTCTGATGGCAGCAGCGACGGTATTCCCGCTGAAGACGGAAGCACAGCGAAGGGGCGACAGGTTTGACCGGACCCCTGTCCTTGGCCTTGAAAAAGGAATCCGCGAGTTTGAGACGCAGGAGTTCAGGCTTGGCATCCTCAATTCGATGCAGACTGTTGCCTTTCTGAAGACAAATGACGCTGACGCCTTTGACTTTACCCCCGGAGACCGGCTTGAGGAGAGGTCTGCAAACAGGTTTTACCACCTGGGCGATATAAATATAGGGCTTCGTCGTGGCAACGGCAACTGGGAATACTACTCAACGGCCAGGAACAGGAAAGATGTGGATCTGCTGGAGACAGGGAATCCGG
>SBFZ01000292.1 GCA_006227095.1 Bacteroidota bacterium
ACCACCAGTTCCGGTGTCAGCTCACCCCGATGGCATAGTTCAAGCATCATCACCAGGGAATGCTGTATGGTAGGCCCTCCGGATGGTGCGCTGAAATAGGGAGCGCTTTTCTCCTCAAATGTATGAGGAGCATGGTCGGTTGCTATGATGTCAATCAGCCCCTCCCTTATAGCCCTGAGCAATGACTCCCTGTCAGATGCTTTCCTTATCGGGGGATTCCATTTGATGAGGTTTCCTTTCGTTGCATAGTAAGTGTCATCAAACCAGAGATGATGAACACAGGCCTCTCCGATAATCTGTTTCTGCGAGGGATCCTCTCCCTCGGCCAGCAATGCTGTCTCCTCTGCCGTTGAAAGGTGGAGGAGATGAAGCCTGGCACCACCACGACGGGCAAGGTTGACAGCGGCGTTGGATGAAACAATGGCAGCTTCCCTGCTCCTTATAACCGGGTGGAATGAAGGATCAATGGTTTCACCGTATTCTTCGCGATATGCTGCTATGTTGGCTTTAATGATCGTTTCATCTTCACAATGACATGCTACAGGTATATTCCTGAGGCTGAAGATGGCATCAAGGGCTGTGCTGTCACTCACCAGCATATTTCCTGTTGAAGCACCCATGAAAAGCTTGAATGCCGGTACCTTCGAAGGATCGGCACTGCGAAGCTCCCCTATGTTGCTGTCAGTGGCACCGATGTAAAATGAATAGTTGATTACCGAGCGTATGGCCGCAAGTTTGTTTTTCCTCTCCCACTCCTCAATGGTCACTGTCTGGGGAACAGTGTTGGGCATCTCCATGAAGGATGTCACTCCTCCGGCTGCAGCAGCGGCGCTTTCACTGGCAATGTCAGCCTTATGGGTCAGCCCGGGCTCACGGAAATGAACATGGTCATCAATGACACCCGGCAGGAGCCACAGTCCTGCGGCTTCGATAACCCTGGTTTCCTTGTCTGCCGGGGCCATACCCGGAGGAAATATCCCGGCTATCCGGTCGCCGGAAACCAGTACGTCTGCTTCCCGTCTGCCGCCCTCATTTACCAGCAGTGCGTTACGGATTATTGTATTGCTCATTTTGTCCTGCTGCATTATCTGGAGTTCAGGCGATTGTCCTTCGCGGTTTCCTGAAGAGACTGACAATTTTCATCCTGAGTACACCCCACATCGCCTCTCCGAATATTCCACCTGACATTTTTGAGGTGCCAGCCCTGCGGTCGGTAAAGATGATGGGTACCTCCACTATTTTGTATCCCAGTTGCCAGGCTGTAAACTTCATCTCAATCTGGAAACCATAGCCTACCAGCTTGATATGGCCGGGATTGATATTCTGGAGTACCTCACGGCGGTAACATTTGAACCCTGCGGTGGTATCCATGATTTTCATCCCGGTGACCAGCCTGACGTACATTGATGCAATATATGACATTAGTACCCTGCCCATAGGCCAGTTCACCACGTTTACTCCGGATATGTACCTGGATCCTATTGCCAGATCGGCGCCTTTGTTCTCACATGCATCCCAGAGCCTGACAAGGTCATCAGGATTGTGGGAGAAGTCGGCGTCCATTTCAAAGATATATTTGTAGTCCCTCTGCAGCGCCCATTCAAATCCTGCGATATAGGCACGTCCAAGGCCCATTTTCCCCGGTCTTTCCAGAAGGTGAAGGTTGGGGAATGAGGGCATCATCCCCTTTACGGTTGCAGCTGTCCCGTCGGGAGAGTTGTCATCAATGATTAGTATGTCAAACGAGACCGGCAATGCGGAGATTGCCTTTACGAGATTTGAGATATTCTCCTGCTCGTTGTATGTGGGTACTATGACAAGGTTTGACATATGAGGTCCGCTGACAATGCGAAGTTAACGATTTTTCTTACTCTGCTCCGGTAATACAGGGATAACCTGTGGTGAAGGCTGTTATTTTGATTGCAGCTACCGGGGCAGGATAAGGATTTCACATCAGGCGAAAAAAAATTCCTGAAAATATTTTGCATGTTTAAGAGGAAGCGTTACTTTTGTCACCCCAAATGATCAATAATCATGGGGCGTTCTTTTTAGTGTGCGCTTATCAGTCCCATAGCTCAGTTGGTTAGAGCGCTACACTGATAATGTAGAGGTCCCCAGTTCAACTCTGGGTGGGACTACTGGATTTGAGATTTGCGATTTGCGAATCAGTTCGTAAATCGGCAATCACAAATTGACAATTACAACGGGGATTTAGCTCAGTTGGCCAGAGCATCCCGAATCCGCCGGCTGGCGGATCGGGAGGGTCAAGGGATCTGAATCCGGTTCTTTACAAAAATTGGGGATTTAGCTCAGTTGGCCAGAGCACCTGCCTTGCACGCAGGGGGTCAAGGGTTCGACTCCCTTAATCTCCACAAAAGAGTCTTCAGCAATGAGGGCTCTTTTTTTTATGTGCATCAGAGGCCAGAGCATCCCGACACGCAGTGTCGGGAGGGTCAAGGGTTCGACTCCCTTAATCTCCACAAAAGAGTCTTCAGCAATGAGGGCTCTTTTTTTT
>SBFZ01000364.1 GCA_006227095.1 Bacteroidota bacterium
TATGAATACTGGGGAAAGGT
This sequence comes from Bacteroidota bacterium, assembly GCA_006227095.1. Classification (GTDB taxonomy): domain Bacteria; phylum Bacteroidota; class Bacteroidia; order Bacteroidales; family VadinHA17; genus SR-FBR-E99. The sequence goes on from SBFZ01000364.1 coordinate 21, forward strand.
TAAAGGCACCAAGGTCACAATCAGGTCAGGTCAGGGGAGCGAGCAGGTTACTATTCCGACCTTTGGTGAAAACCTGCGGTTCTTCTTCCGCTACCAGGTAGGGGTGATGTACATGAGGTACTTCATGTGGAACTTCGCCGGACGCCAGAATGATGTCCAGGGCAACGGCAACGTCATGGACGGAAACTGGATCTCCGGCATCCCCTTTATTGACAACGGTCGTCTTGGTGACCAGTCTCTCCTCCCCGGGGATAACCAGAACAACCCTGCACGGAATGCCTATTACCTTCTTCCCCTTCTTGCCGGCCTTGCAGGAATATACTGGCAATACAGGCGAGACAGGAAAGGATTGTCACTGGTGGTACTCCTGTTCCTCATGACAGGCCTTGCCATTGTTACTTATCTCAACCAGAACCCGAGCCAGCCGCGTGAGAGGGACTACGCCTATGCAGGCTCGTTCTATGCCTTTGCTGTATGGATAGGGATGAGCCTGATGCTTCTCTTTGATCTTCTCCGGAAGTTTATGAAGGATTATCCGGCTGCAGTCATTCCTTCAGTGCTTGTAATGGCAACTGTACCCCTTCTGATGATCAGTCAGAACTACGATGATCATGACAGGTCAGACAGGTATACCGCCAGGGATATTGCATCAAACTACCTTGCTTCCGTTGATGAGAATGCCGTTCTGCTGACTTACGGAGACAATGACTCCTTCCCTCTGTGGTATATCCAGGATGTTGAGGGTTACCGCACCGATGTGCGGGTTGCCAACCTGAGTTACCTGCAGAGCGGTTTCTACATTGAGACTATGAGCCGGAAAGCCTTTGAATCGGATCCGCTCCCCTTCACCCTCCCGGTTGAAAAGTATATTGAAGGAGAGCGCGTTCAGATGCCCGTTGAGGATCTGATCAAGGAACCAACACCAATACGCAAGGTCATGGAATTTGTGGGCTCGGATGACCCCAAGGCTAAGGTTGACCTCTCAGGCCGTGGCGATTTCTTCAATTTCATACCGGTAAGCGAGTTTATCGTTGATGTTGATTCGGCGCATGTAATTTCAACCGGAGCCGTGAGGCCATATCATGCTGACCGTATGCTTAAGCCCATGATCTGGAAGTTCACAAGCAGCATGGCCATCAAGGATGATCTTGCAGTGATGGATTTTGTGGCCGGCAACAACTGGGAAAGGCCTCTCTACTATTCGGTGACGGTTCCTGCATCAACCTACACAGGCCTGGAGCAGTTTTTCATTCTCGAGGGTATGGCATACCGTGTCAGTCCGGTAAGGATAGACCCCCCGGGTCCGGGTGAAACCGGAATGGTGGATACAGACGAGATGTACGAAAACATGATGAACCGCTTCCGCTGGGGCAATGCAGAGAAGGAAGGAGTTTACCTTGATGAAAACAACCGCCGCATGTTTGATGTATTCAGGAGGCAGTTTGCCAAACTGGCCAAAGCCCTTGTAGCCGAGGGTGACACCATTCGTGCGCTTGAGGCTGTGGAGAAGGGACTCTCCGTTGTACCCCCTTCAAAGATGCCATATGACTATTTCAGTGTTGACCTGGGAGATGCGCTGGCAATGGCGGGAAAGAAGGCTGAATCGGAAGAGCTTCTCTCGGAGATTGTTGACAACTCTGTGGCTGTGTTGAACTTTATTGCCGCACTTCCTGACGGTAAGAGCTATGGTATTGATTTCAACGCCTCAGTATCGCTTCAGGCCCTGCTCGATGTCTACAGACTTGCAACAAGGTACGGGATGGCAGAACTGGCTGCCAGGGCTTCGGGTGACCTTAACAGGTTTTACGGAGAGGTGCCGGTAAGATGATAAGGAACTACCGCAGACCGTTTCCCGCCGGGATTATCTATCCTGATGCAATTTACACCATCGGCGGCAAGGGTAAAAGGCTTTCCCTCACCTTTGACGACGGTCCTGACCCTGAATCAACTCCTCTTATTCTTGACACACTGAAGTCACATGATATCAGGGCTACCTTTTTCTGTACCGGCAGCAGGGTCCTTTCCTCTCCGGGTCTATTTGCGAGGATTGCGGCTGAAGGCCATACAATCGGTAATCACGGTTTCAGTCACCTGAACGGACTGACAACCCCCATCCGGACCTATTGTGCGGATGTGTTCAGGGGAAGGGACATTACCTGCAGCAATCTCTTCAGGCCACCCTATGGCAGACTAAGGGTAAGGCAGTACAGGATACTGGAGAGAAGCATGCGAATTGTATTCTGGGACCTTATGCCGTATGACTTTGACCAGGGCCTCCCGGCTGAGGATTCTTACAACATTCTTGCTTCAAGGATAAGGCCGGGCTCGGTTATTGTGCTTCATGACCATCCCACCAGCTCTGCTTTGATCTATCTTGACCGCTTCCTGAACAGGGCACTCGAGGCTGGATATGCATTCAGACCCCTTGATGATAATTCGCCCCGTGGCAGGGATATTTGATCCTAAATACTATTTTTGAAAGGGGA
>SBFZ01000166.1 GCA_006227095.1 Bacteroidota bacterium
GTCAGAAACGGCACAACTCCGTATCACCGCCTCTCCTTCAATCTGGTTGACCTCCAGCAGGAACTCCCTTTCTTATAAAATGTTAAAATCAATTTTGCGGAAAACGGATTTTAATATCTTTGGCTCTTCGCAAAAATCAATAACTCTATAAAGTATGAGAAAACTATTAGCTATTCTTGTTATCCTCGTAACCTTCTCAGCCTCGCAGGCAAGAGCTGATGAAGGGATGTGGCTGCTGCCGCTCATCGAGAAGCTCAATATCGGCACGATGACCGAGATGGGGCTCAAGCTGACAGCGGAAGATATCTACAGCATCAACCAGGCGAGCCTGAAAGACGCCATCGTCATCTTCGGCGGCGGTTGTACGGCTGAGATCGTTTCTCCCCAGGGTCTTCTCCTCACCAACCACCACTGCGGTTATGGCCAGATCCAGAACCACAGCACCGTTGAGCATGATTACCTCAACAACGGCTTCTGGGCAATGTCAAAGGAAGAGGAGCTACCCAACCCGGGTCTCTCCGTCACCTTCCTGGTGCGCATAGATGATGTCACCGCCAGGGTGCTGGGCAAGGTCACCGCTGAAATGACTGAAGCCGCCCGCCGCGAGGCTATCCAGGCAGAAAGCTCTGCCATAGCTGCCGAGGTAATTAAGGGAACTCACTATAACGCACGCGTACAGCCTTTTTATGGCGGAAACCAGTATTTCCTCCTTATTTATGAGGTTTACTCTGACGTGAGACTCGTTGGTACCCCTCCCAACTCTATCGGGAAATTCGGGCATGACTCTGACAACTGGATGTGGCCCCGCCATACGGGCGACTTCAGTGTCTTCAGGGTCTACATGAGCCCCGACGGCAAACCGGCACAGTACTCAAAGGACAATGTGCCCCTCAAACCGAAGCACTACCTGCCCGTCTCAATAAAGAACCTGCAGAAGAACGATTTTGCAATGGTGATGGGATATCCCGGTACCACAACCAGGTATATGACCTCCTACGAGGTTGACGAGGCAATGAAGATTACCAATGCCAACAGGATCAAGATCCGCGGCCTGCGCCAGGAGATATGGATGAAGGATATGATGAAGGATCCGAAGGTTAATATCCAGTATGCTTCCAAGTATTCGGGATCATCCAACTACTGGAAATTCTCCATCGGCCAGAATGAAGGACTCACACGCCTCCGCACCGCAGAAAAGAAGGCTGCCTTCGAGGCTGAGTTCATGAAGTGGGTAAAGGCTGATGCAGCCCGTACGGCAAAATACGGAAACGCACTCTCACTTATAGAGAATGCCGTTAAAGGAAGGGCTGAAAAATTCAATGCACTCCAGTACGGCCAGGAAGTATTCAGGGGCTCAATGGAGATGATCACCTTTGCCGGCCAGATGACCGCACTTGAAGAAGCTCTTGCAGCAAAAGACCAGGAGAAAATTGACGGTATTATCAGCAGGCTGAAGAGAGGCATGGACAACTTCTACGGCGATTACAATTATCCTACTGACCAGGCTGCCACAAAGGCGATGATAAAACTCTACAGGGAGGATATTGATCCCAAATTCCACCCGTCATTCTACACGCTCATTGACACAAAATTCAAGGGCAACGTTGATGCTTTCGTTGACAACATCTTCGCAAAGTCAATCTTCACCACACAGGAGAAACTGAATGCTTTCCTGGAGGCACCAAGCCTTAAGGTGCTTCAGAAAGATCCCGCATATATTACAGCCAAATCGATCGACGAGGTAAGGTCTGCACTCCAGAAGGATATATCCGGATTCAATGAAGATCTGACTAAAGGCCAGCGCCTTTACCTGGCAGGTGTAATGGAATACCAGCCTGACAGGACACAGTATCCGGATGCAAACTTCACCATGAGGCTTACTTACGGGAAAGTGCTTGATTACTACCCCTATGATGCAGTACATTACAACTGGTATACGACTCTCGATGGCGTTGTGCAGAAATACAAACCGGGCGATTATGAATTCGATCTGCCGAAAAGGCTCATCGACCTTAACGAAAAGAGGGAATATGGCCGCTATGCCTCACCCGATGGCTACATGCCCGTATGCTTCATCACCAATAATGACATCACCGGAGGTAACTCAGGAAGTCCTGTCATCAATGGCAACGGTGAACTTATTGGCCTGGCATTCGACGGCAACTGGGAAGCCATGACCGGTAACATAGCCTTCGAACCTGATCTCCAGAGGTGCATCTGCGTTGACATACGCTACGTGCTCTGGGTGATGGATGTCTATTCGGGAGCAGGGTATCTGCTCAATGAAATGGATATCAGGCAATAGGCCAGGAAATAGTCGGCAGTTGCAGTCAGCAGTCGGCAGTTACAGTCAATCAGCATGTTAGTTGTTGCCGACTGTAGACTGCAGATTGCTGACTGCTGTTTCATTGCCTATTGCCTCTTGCCTGATAAAGTGCTACTTTTGCAAAAATTTCCCCTGATGCAACTCAGTCTTCTTGACATAGTAGCCTGTTTCATGGT
>SBFZ01000310.1 GCA_006227095.1 Bacteroidota bacterium
GGGTTGGGATAGATGACCAGGTCAATCCCCGGGTCATCAGGCTCATCAATGGCTGTGGGAGAGATGACCATGGCATCGTCAAAGTACATGGTGCCTGATCTCTTTCCCCCGCTGTTCTGCCGTACCACAAGGCTGTGATACTGCCAATCGCCTGTTCCGCCGATGGAACTGAAAGGTATGGAAATCAGGTCCCATCCTGCCCAGTTGATTGCTGATGCAGATACTATCTGGTTGACAGTACCCGGGGAGTAGAACCAGTATTCGAGAAGGTTATTGCTGAGATCCCCGTAAACCCACATGGCAAAGAACAAACTGGTACTGCTTCCTATCAGCGGTTTGCTGGTATCAAAGACCCTGCAGACACCACCATGGTCAGAGGTGAACACATAATCGAGCCGGCCTGCCGGTGCGGCAGACTTGTAGATATCATTTGATGCTGTAAAGGTGGTTGAGGGATTGTCAGTGCCAACAGTGCTGCCGCTTGCCTCGGGATCCCAGAAAGAACCGATATTGTCAAATGACTCAACAACGTTACCTGTCTGGTAGGCCTTTGTGCGGGTGGTGAATGAAGCCTCAGCGGCTGTGACTACTGATACTCCGGCTATGTCCTTCACAGTGGCATCAACCTGGATACGGTAAAGAGTGTTCAGCTGCAGCTGCGTCGTCAGCTCAAAGCTGTATGTTCCCTTACCATCAGACGTTGTGAAAGTCTCCCGTTTTTTTTGCATGGGTGCCGACTGGCTGTCGAGCAGCCTGATACCGGCAGTGGCAGATGCCTGGTCAAGGGGTGCATCAAATCGTACAGTGATCCTGGGGAATAGAGTAACCCCAGTGGTTCCCTGTGATGGCCATATCTGTTCAATGACAAGCCCGGGACGTGCCTTTGTCACGAAAGAGGCCCGGAACTCCTCCCCGATGTGAACATCCCAGAGGGACGCCGCAGATGTGGTGAGCCTGATCAGGTAAGGTGTCTTTGAGGCAAAACCGGTCACAGGCCTTACTGTCAGTAATTTGCTTTTATCATCCCATTCATAGGTTACGTTTGCTGCGGGTTCAAAGAGAAGAGCAGCTTCCACTGCCGCCCTGTTCATCGGCACGTTGAATTTCAGGGTAAATACCTGGTTGAAAGGGAGACTGTCAGTTGTTACAGGAAGAAATTCAGTGACCACCGGTACACGTGCAATGTCAAAAGAGGGGAGGAAATCAGTCAGTGTGGTGCGGCCGGAAATCACTTCCGCGGCAAGGGTATCATTGTAGAAGTCGGCCATCCCGCTGGCAATTACCTCATAATTGCCCGGGGCTACCGAGTCAAACATAAAGAAACCGTTGTTAAGATTGTCGAGTGTGACTGTTCTGCCGGAAGGGATAAGAGTGACAGTTGCTCCGTTGATTGGGATATGCTCATCGGGGGAGCCAGGTTTGAAGTACCATGGTGGTGAGGTGAGTGCATCACGTACAGTGCCTGCAATGATGCCGTAGTTCCCGGCCGGTATGCTGTAGAATTCCTGCAGTGCCCTGAGCATCGACCATGCTTCATGATGCAGGTGGTCAGGATTGCGAAGACGCCAGCCTTCAGGTATATAGTCATGGAAGGAGCCTTCTGACAGGACTCCCGGCATGTTGAGGGTACGGAGAACCCCCAGACCTACCTTGTCACCCCAGTCGGGGTAGAAGGTCCAGTCGCCCTTGACCCATTCTGAAGTATGGGTCCAGCAGTTGCCCTTTTCAAACAGTTTGGCCCACAGGATCTGGGCAAAGGTTTTGGCAGCCGGGTATACAGGGGCATTGTCATAACCCCGGAAGAGAACCAGGGGTTGGTTCCTGGTGCCGTCAAAGCCGTTACTGTGTATCGAAATAAAAAAATCCACATTGGCGGTATTGGCCATTGCAGCTATTGTTGACAGCGGGAGATCATCAGAGGTAAAGTTGGTGGTTCGCGACATGTAGACCGTGGCATTGCGGTTCTCAAGCAATTGCCTGAGGAACAACCCCTTCGTAAGGTTACCTTCCGACTCCCAGAAGTCAGTGGCAATCATATGCCTGTCATCACCGTCATAACCTCCGTGACCCGGATTTACAAAAATCTTCAGCCCGCTGAAATCACTTCTCTGGCCATACTGTGTTGCCGGCATCAGCATCATTGCTGCAAGAAGCCAGACCCTGTAATGGTTTTTCATCTGACTCTCACTTTCATGATATATATCTCGCCGTTGTCGGTGCAAAATGCGATCCTCCTGTTGCCGAATGCGAACGGGAACATCTCTGCACGCCCGGGAGTGGATGTCAACGGAGCACCCTTTTTTCCGGCAAGGGAATAATATACGATTTCGGAAGAGGTAATCCTGTGACCGTCGTCCCTGTCATCCATACCTATCACCAGCCTGTCATTGAACCACCTCGGGGCATTTATCCTTCCGAGGTCATGAAGAACTTTGCCTGACAGGTCACATATATAGGTTCCACGGCCCTGGTAATTATACAGTATCATGGTGCCGTCAGGAGAGAGTGATGTCCATATATAAAACCCGTCGCCATTGGGCATGAGTTCCTTCCTCTCACCTCCGCGGTAGAGAACCGGCATCATCTCCTCAGTCACGACGAAGGCTCTATCGCCTGCTGATTTCAGCTCCGGACCGGCCTGTTCAATCCTCATCCCTCCTTCCGATTTCAGGAGTACTGCATTGCCGGTGACGGCAGGCAATAGTACATCTCTTCCCTTCTCCATCAAAAGTTTCTTTTCACCGGATTCAATATCATAACTGTAAACTGATGAATATTTCATATTGTCAGTGAAGCTGTCACTGCGGTAGAAGACTTTTTTGCCGTCAGCCGTTGCTGCAGGTTCATAACCGGCCCCAGGCTCATCCGTTACCCTAATGAGGGAACCCCGCCTTATATCCAGCAGCGACAGGCCATTGTAACCCCCTCCTGCCACCAGCAGGTAACCCGAACCCGGGACAACACCCGTAAGCAGGTATGATCCCTTGTCTTCGGGAGTAATCCTTTTAACGCTCCTCACCCTTATATCCTGCGGATAAACCTCAACGGTGAAGAGGATAACCATCAACATGAAAACCGTTCTCATTTTGTTGCGTATTGCCAGCTAAAGATAACTAATCCGGTGTTACATAGCGCTCTTTTTTTAAATGGCAGGCGGTTTGATTTTTATTTTGAAATTTGATTGCTTAATATTATTAACTTTGATGGACATCAAAACCCCCGGAACCATGATGTCAGTGGAAATCTTAAAGCAATACGGTATAACCGAAGTAACAGAGATAGTTTATAATCCTTCCTATGAGTGTCTGTATGATGATGAGCTCTCACCCGTACTGACGGGTTTTGAGAGGGGGATTCCCACCACAACCGGGGCAATGGCGGTAGATACCGGTGACTTCACCGGCCGCTCTCCCAGGGACAAGTACATTGTCAGGGACAGTACCACTGAGAATACTGTCTGGTGGAAATCGGAGGACTCTCCGGTTTCTGACAACAAGGCACTTACACGGGAAGCCTGGGATCACTGCAGGAAAATAGCAGAGAATCAGCTCTCCGGCAAAAAGCTCTATGTTGTCGATTGTTACAGCGGCGCTAACCCTGACACGCGTCTATGTGTCCGTTTCATCATGGAGGTGGCATGGCAGGCCCATTTTGTAAAGAACATGTTTATCCGTCCCACAGGACAGGAGCTTGAAGATTTCAATCCCGACTTCGTTGTGCTGATGGCATCAAAGGCCATAAATCCTGATTATCAGAAATTTGGAATGAATTCAGAGAACTTTGTGTTATTCAACCTGACGGAGCGGATGATGCTTGTGGGTGGCACCTGGTACGGAGGGGAGATGAAGAAGGGTATATTCTCGGTGATGAATTACTATCTGCCACTGAAGGGGATTGCTTCGATGCATTGTTCGGCCAATGTTGGAAAGAAGAATGATGTTGCCATCTTTTTCGGATTGTCAGGTACCGGCAAGACGACACTTTCAACTGACCCTGACAGGGCATTGATAGGTGATGATGAGCATGGCTGGGACGAGGAAGGCATCTTCAATTTTGAGGGTGGATGCTATGCCAAGACAATCAATCTCAGCAAGGAGAATGAACCTGACATATACAGGGCAATAAGGCGTGATGCCTTGCTTGAGAACGTGGTTGTGAATGAGAAGGGGGAGATAGACTTCAGCAGTGCCGGGAAGACGGAGAACACGAGGGTCTCCTACCCCATATACCATATAGAGAATATTGTCAGGCCGGTATCGAAGGCAGGTCATGCCACCACGGTAATCTTTCTGACGGCAGATGCCTTCGGGGTTTTACCTCCTGTGGCAAGACTTACCGAAGAGCAGACGCAGTACTACTTCCTGAGCGGTTATACAGCCAAGGTTGCTGGTACGGAGCGAGGGATAAAGGAGCCCGTTCCCTCCTTCTCTGCCTGCTTCGGGGCTGCATTTCTGATGCTTGATCCGATAATATATGCACGTGAGCTCACCAGGAAGATGAAGGAACATCATGCTGATGCCTGGCTGGTGAATACAGGATGGATGGGTGGTCCCTACGGTACCGGCAAGCGGATAGACCTGCCTTCAACACGAAAGATAATTAACGCCATTCTCAATAAAACCCTCAGTGATGTTTCATACACCACCATTCCGGTCTTTAACCTGAGCATTCCTTCATCAGTTCCGGGAGTACCCTCTGATCTGCTTGATCCGGGGCAAAAATGGCCGGAGTATGATGCATGGCTGAAGGCAGCCAGGGAGCTTGCCGGGAAGTTCGTAAAGAATTTCAGCAAGTTTACATCGAACACTGAAACGGCAAAACTCGTATCTTCGGGGCCTAAGCCGTAACAAAACATTAATGGTTATATCATTATCAGTTGTGGCAGTCGTGCTGGCGTACCTGGCAGGCTCCATTCCAAGTGCCGTATGGGCAGGAAAGATATTTCACGGTATTGATATCAGGGAGCATGGGAGCGGCAATGCCGGTGCCACGAACACAGTCAGGGTCCTGGGCTGGAAAACCGGAATTCCTGTACTTCTTTTTGACCTCTTCAAGGGATGGCTGGCGGCGATGCTGCCGGTATTCCTCAATGCAGCCCCTGAAGGGTCTGGTACTCTGATGGCATTGCAGATCGGGTGCGGGATGACCGCAATTATCGGACATGTGTTTCCGCTCTTTGCAGGATTCCGTGGCGGGAAAGGAGTAGCAACCACATTCGGCGTTCTGCTGGCGTTGCATCCTCTGCTGACGGTCACCTGTGCCGGCGTTTTCCTGCTGGTGCTACTGGTGTCAGGGTATGTCTCGGTGGCATCGATGACTGCAGGTATTGCTTTCCCCGTATTGCTGATGACGGTCTTCCAGACGCCCTCGCTTATCCTTAAGATATTTGCTGTTCTGATCTCTGTTGCTCTGATCATCACCCATAAGAAAAATATCAGTCGTCTCCTCAAGGGAGAGGAGAAGAGATTCATCAGAAAGAAAAAGGAATAGCAGGGCGGCAATTGGCCCGGGCAGGCACCGGTTCAGCGGCGTCTCAGGCCGGCAACTGGCCCGGAAAGTTTTTGCTTCAGCGACGTCTCAGGCCGGCAATTGCTTCCGCAAATTTTTCCCCCAGGTCAAGAAAACCTTTGCTGTCATAATGCCAGGGGTCACTGTAGCTGTAGTTGTCAGTTGATGTCACAAGAGCTGCATTGCCGTCAGCAGTTACATACTCTGCCTGTGCTTCCCTGACTGCATCACCCCATGTCCAGACAAGGCTGTCAGCATCATTGTGAGAATCTGAAATGCGGCCTATTGCTACCGGCATTTCCGGAGCATCAAATGCGGCACGGATACTGTCTATCAGCAGGGCCAGATTCTCCTTATAAATGGAAGTGGCATATTCATTGTTGGCGTCACTCTCCCCCTGCATCCATAAAATACCTGCGGGAACAAGCCTGTCTTTTTTTCCGTCGCCGTCAATATCGGTAGCCGACATGGCTCCACTGACTGTGGCAAGGAAATGATCATACTGGTTTATGCCGTTTCCGCCCGTGTATGCCGGCAGCCATGCTCCTGCCCCTCCGGCAGCGGCTGTATCTATTGATGTTCCTCCCCTTGAGTACTTTACCAGGGCAATCTTTTCACCGGGGAATAGTTCCTTCATCTTTCTGGCAAAAGAAAGTTCAACCCCGAACCTGTCAGAGTAACTGTTGGTAATGCCATCACTTCTGAATCCTGCACCATGTCCCGGGCATAGGGTGCTCCATGTCCCTCGTCCGTCAACGGGGGTATTGTCTCCGGAGGTGTTGCCGTGATAGATCATGACCCCTTCGATATTGCCGGAGAGATCTGAGGGCAGCTCTGACACAAGGCCATATCCATCCATATTTGACTGTCCTCCAAGGTAATACACATGGTATTCATTCCCTGCCGGCTGACAGGCCTGAATTAAAAGCGCAGAAACAGAAGCAATTGCAAATAAGAGATTTTTCATGACTTACGGATTGTTAATATGACAAGGTATTGATTCCGAAAAGTAGCCAAAATTTCATTAATTTTAGGGCCTGTCAACTAAACCAACCAAAAAAAGAGAGAGATGAATGGAATAAAAGGTACACGTACGGAGAAGAATCTCCTTAAGGCATTTGCCGGTGAGTCACAGGCAAAGAACCGTTATGAATTTGCAGCCAAGGTTGCAAAGGAAGAGGGATATGAGCAGATTGCAGCCATCTTCCTTGAGACTGCCATGCAGGAGCAGCAGCATGCCAAGCGGTTCTTCGGTTACCTCGAGGGAGGGATGGTAGAGATCACGGCCGCATATCCTGCCGGCAAGACCTCAACCACCAGTGAGAACCTGGAAGCAGCAGCGGCGGGTGAGCATGAGGAGTGGTCTGAGCTCTATCCCGAATTTGCAAAGGTTGCTGAAGAAGAAGGATTCAAGGAGATCGCCACCTGTTTCAAGGCTATCTCTGCCGCCGAGAAGGTGCATGAGGAGCGCTACAGGAAGCTGCTTGAGAGCGTGATGGGCAACAAGGTCTTCGAACGTGATGAGAAGGTGTTCTGGTATTGCCGCAAATGCGGGTACGTACACTTCGGAACAAAGCCTCTGAAAAACTGCCCGGCATGCCTCCACCCCTTCAACTACAGCGAGGTATACGCACAGAACTTTTAATCTGTCTATCCCTGTTATGAATGATGGAGAAGGGATGCTCGGCCTGATGAAGGCCAGGCAGAGTGAGAGAAAATATCTCAACAAACCGGTTGAGAAGGAGAAGATAGAGAGGATAACCGAAGCTGCCAGGTTGTCGCCTTCTGCATGCAACGGCCAGCCATGGCATTTCATTGTTGTTGATGAGCCGGCTCTGCGTGATGAAGTGGCTGCCGCCACCGAATCTGTTGT
>SBFZ01000098.1 GCA_006227095.1 Bacteroidota bacterium
TAGGTAAGATGTATCTTGGCTTTCAGGGAGGGGAATTCGATATCCATCCAGCAGGTGTCGGCGGCTGAACCTGGATGGAGATTGATCATTGCATACTGCGGATACTCAATTGAGTAGGAGCAGGGGGAATCAAAATGAACATAAACTTTCTCCGGAAGGTCAATCCTGAAATAACCGGCAGGTTTGGGTACCGGTGCATGTCCGCAACCGGCCAGTAAAAATACCGCCGTGAAGAGCACGGCCGCAATAATGTTTCTCATTTTCCTTCCCCTTTTTTTTCGACGGAAATCTCCCTGATCCGCCTGTTCTCAATACTTTCTATGATGAACCGGAATCCCCCGGCGTTAATTTCCCTTCCCCTGACAGGTATCTCTCCGAGCAGCTCCAGAAGGAGTCCGGCAAGAGTCTCAGACTCGCCCCTCACATCCTCGAACGGGTCATTCTCCACCCCGGTTATGCGGAAGAAATCATTGAGCAGTATCTTTCCCTCGAAGACCCACTTGTGTTCACCGGTCACCCTGTAGAGAGGAACTTCTTCGTCAGTCTCGTCAGTAATGTCTCCGACGATCTCCTCAAGCACATCCTCCAGGGTTACCACTCCGCTGCTTCCCCCGTATTCATCAACAACTATGGCCATGTGTATCTTCTTTGCCTGGAATTCCTTTAGCAGCTCACTGATCTTTTTTGTTTCAGGTACCACATAGGCTGGCCTGATGAGCGACTGCCACCTGAAGTTGTCAGGTTTGCCCAGGTGAGGCAGCAGGTCCTTGACAAAGAGGATACCCCTGACATGGTCAAAGGTACCTGAGTATACCGGTATGCGCGAAAAACCAGATTCAATAACCTCTTCCATGATGGTATGGAATCCCTTGCCTATATCAAGTGCAGTCACATCCATACGCGGGCACATGATAGCGCTGACATTGATGTTTCCGAACCTCACCACCCCCTTGAGCAGGTCCTTGTCATCCTTTATCTCCGAGGAGGTAAGGTCAAGGGCCACGGAGAGGTCATTGATGCTGAGATTTGCATCCCTTGACCTGGGTCTCCGTTTTACGAAGAATGACGAGAAGGCCAGGAGGGAAGCCAGTGGTTTGAATATCTTTGATGAGAGGGTCAGTGCAGGAGCCATCATCAGGGCGAACCTCAGCTGGTTGCGGGAGGCAATTACTTTGGGGATGATCTCGCAGAAGAGAAGGAGGATGAAGGTAATGACCACCACCTCCATTATGAAGGAGAGGATAGGGTTACTGCTCAGGTCAAAGAGCCTGGAGCTGATGAATGCCGCAAGGATGATGATGGCGATATTGATGACATTATTGGCAACCAGGATTGTGCTCAGAAGCCTTTCGGGCCTGGCAAGGAGCTTCAGCGCCGATGATTTTCTTCTTCCCTTGCCGTGGTGCAGTTCTTCAAGGTCATTGGGGGTAAGCGAGAAATAGGCGACCTCTGAACCGGAGATGAAGGCAGATGCAATTATCAGGAGGATCAGCAGGATGATTTCTGTCACCATGGTCACCGGTGACCCTGTAAATGCGGCTACCGCAATTATTCCCGCCAACGGACCTGAGGATAGCGTCTCCAAGATCATCTGTTTCCGTTACCTAGAAAGGCAGGTCATCTGCTGTGTCACGGGCAGACAGATCCTCATCAGGGCCTTCTCCTGCCATGGGTGAAGAGGACTGTGAAGGAGCACCCCCTCCCTGGTATCCCTGGCTGTTGTTCTGATAACCCTGACTGTTGCCCTGGTATCCCTGTCCCTGCTGGTTCGGGCTGTCAGGCTTGCGGCCAAGAAGCTGGATAACATCAGCCTCAACCTCAACAATGTATCTTTTGTTTCCGTCACGGTCATCATAGGACCTGTAACGCAATTTTCCCTCAACAAGTATCTGGGAGCCTTTCCGGATATAATTCTCGGCGAGCTCGGCCAGCCTCCTCCAAGCTACAATGTTGTGCCATTCGGTCTGAGTCACCCTGTCACCTCCCTTTGGGGTGTATGTCTCGCTTGTGGCGAGTGAAAATGAAGCCTTGATATTATTCTCGAAACGCCGGATCTCAGGGTCCTTGCCAACGTTACCCACCAGTATTACCTTATTGAATGACATAGCTTTAAATTAAATTTATACCTGTTGAAGGTTGTAAAGTTACGAAAAATATTTCTCCGAGGGTCCGGATACCCTCTCTCTGCCTCCGTGTGCCGCTCCCATGCCTGCGCCGGAGAGGCTGTTCAGCCCCTATATATTTTATAGGTATCAAAAAATCAGCATTTTCGGAGTGAAAAAAAAGATTTGTCGCCTGTTATTGATAAATAATATTTTATATTTGCACATTGAAAAAAACAGAACATCAAAATAATTTGTTGAATTTAAAATTCTTGCAACATGACAAAAGCAGACATTGTTAACGAAATTGCCAAGAACACTGGAATTGAGAAAGTAACCGTTCAGAAGACAGTTGAGGCTTTTATGGAATCAGTAAAAGACTCAATGGTAACCGGCAATAATGTTTATCTCAGGGGATTTGGCAGCTTCATCGTGAAGAAGCGTGCAAAGAAAACAGCCAGGAACATTTCCAAGAACACAACCATTATCATTCCTGCCCATAATATTCCGGCATTCAAGCCTGCCAAGACTTTCATAAACAAGGTAAAATCACACGTTAAGAAATAATAATATGCCAAGCGGTAAAAAAAGAAAAAGGCATAAGATGGCAACCCACAAGCGGAAAAAACGCTTGAGGAAAGACAGGCATAAGAAGAAGAAGTAGCATAAATGCATAGTCTGAAGCTCTTTTATCTAACCTAAAGATCCACAGATCTTTAGGTTAGTTTCATTATAAAATATGGCTATAGGCTAACAACAAATTCCGGAATGTGAATAAGGATTTAATTATCAGCGTAAATGATGCTGAGATATCCATTGCACTACTGGAGGATAAGCAGCTTGTCGAGTTAAATAAGGAAAAGCGGAATGTAAAATTCTCAGTCGGCGACATTTACCTGGGGAAGGTAAAGAAGATCATGCCGGGGCTTAATGCGGCGTTTATCAACGTTGGTTTCGAAAAAGATGCTTTCCTGCATTATCTTGATCTGGGAGCCCAGTTCAGGACCCTCCACCGCTATTACCAGCTGGCCACCCAGAACAAGGCCAGGGGAACATCAGTGTCAAAGTTCAAGCCTGAACCTGACATTGACAAGGACGGGAAGATAGCTGATGTACTGACGGCAGGACAGACAGTTATCGTGCAGATTACCAAGGAGCCAATCTCCACCAAGGGGCCAAGGCTGGCCTCAGAGGTGAGCATAGCAGGGCGAAATCTTGTACTGATGCCATTTTCAGACAAGGTCTCCGTCTCCTCGAAGATAGAGAACGCGGATGAGCGTAATCGCCTCAAGCTCCTGATACAGAGCATTAAACCAAGGAATTACGGCGTCATTGTGCGTACCGTGGCCGAAGGAAAAAAGGTCGCAGCCCTTGATGCCGAACTGAAGGAACTTATCAGCCGATGGGAAACAGCCCTGGCCGCAGTGCACCGCGACGTCAAGTCGCCACGCCTGCTGCTGGGAGAGATGAACCGCACGACAACAATCCTCAGGGATATACTCAGTACCGACTTCAACAGCATCATCGTTGATGATGAGGTGATAGCCGGTGAAGTGAAAAGCTACATCAGGGAGATTGCCCCTGAGAAGGAAAAGATAGTAAAGGTATACAAGGAGCAGTTTCCCATATTTGATCATTTCGGCGTCAGCCGGCAGATCAAGGGGCTTTTTGGCCGCACCATCTCCTTCAAGGGAGGATCATACCTTATCATAGAGCATACCGAAGCTCTCCACGTCATTGACGTCAATAGCGGAAACAGGTCAAAATCAGGCTCTGACCAGGAGTCGAATGCCCTGTCCGTTAACCTTGAGGCTGCAAGGGAGATTGCCCGTCAGCTGCGCCTGAGGGACATGGGCGGAATAATAGTGATTGACTTCATTGACATGCAGTCGAATGAAAACCGTCAGGCCCTCCTTGACAGGATGAAGGAACTGATGAATGCTGACAGGGCCAAGCATAATATACTGCCCCTCAGTAAATTCGGGCTGATGCAGATAACCCGCCAGAGGGTGCGCCCCGAAATGACAATCATTACTGATGAGAAATGCCCGGTATGCAGGGGAGAGGGCAAAACAGCCCCGGCGATACTGCTCACCGATGACATTGAACGCACCCTGGCTTCAATCATCGAGAAGGTAAAGACCCGAAGGTTCATCCTCAGGACTCATCCGTTCGTGGCGGCTTATCTTAAGGAGGGGCTGATATCGCGGATCACCAGGATTAACCGTAAACAAGGGGTCAGCCTCAAAGTACAGGGAATTGAATCGTACCACTTCCTGCAGTACGAATTCTTTGACAGGCAGGGGAACGAAATAGATCTTACCTGAGATAAAAGGTCAACCGGTCAGATCAGCTGCTGCATGACACGTCATTTCACTGTGGGCAGGTCAGCCCCACAGGGCAGGCCAGCGCTCGGCAAATGACAGGAAAGCATCCGGTGATGCGAATATCAGATAACAAAAAGAGACAGATCCTGACGGGTCTGTCTCTTTTCATATATTCTGCCTGTATCGCTAAAGGTATATCACCCTGCCTGATCCTGTGCGTGTAAGGTTGACGTCAGGATCTCCCTGGAGATATATGTTGCCGCTGCCGCTTAGTACTGCATCCAGCTGGTCAATGACGGTCAGATAGGCTGATCCTGATCCGGAAATGGTAACCGTTGCAGCGTCAGTGGTAAAATACCTTGAGAATACCGACCCTGATCCTGACAGAACGTACCTGGTGCTGACAGCACCACCTGATGAGGAAAGATCACCCGATCCTGACAGGGTGGCTTTCATTGAGGTGGCATCAATCTCATCTGTAATTACCTTTCCTGAACCTGAAATGACCACCGAAACTTCATCGCCGCTGACAGTTCCTGCAGTGATGTCACCGGAGCCGCTGCATACAATCTTAACGTCTGAGCCGGCAAGCGGCCCGGATACAAAGTCGCCAGACCCGGCATTGACGATCTCGCTGATGTGTGGTGCCGTCACGGTGATTACCGGTTGCCTGGAATAGTTGAGGCAATGTGTCCCCCTGACGGTGCTCACCTCCAGTGCACCGCTGGTGATTTTGGTCTCAATGAAGGGAAGGATATTGCTTTCAGCCTCAACGGTAATAGTGTAGTCATCTCCCTGGATGTAGTTCACGTGGAATGAGGTCTCATTTGCGATGGCGGTAAAAGGGACCGCAGCCCTTGTTTCTGTTTCCATCTCCCCGTTGCCGTCAATACAGTCTATAAACATATTACATGCGGCCAGTGTTGTCATGGCCATGATTATGGCCGGAATTGCTTTTTTCATCTCTCGTTTCCTTTTTACTGTTCCTTTTTAAGGACACCAAAATTCCTTATCAGTTGCATTTCGTGAAAAAAATTACTTCTGAAGCAACCTTATCTCGCCACGGGTTGCATCAATTCTTACCATTGACCTGTCAGGGCCGCTCCCTACAGTTGCCCTGGTCTGATAGAGCTTTTCCTGGGCACTTATCTCAGTCCTCTCCGGCACCGGATTAATACCGGGAAGGGAGACAAACGCACTGGCATGTCTTATCTCCAGCTCATAGGCTGACTTTTCATCCATGGCCATGTCAATGTCTGCGTATGATGAGCGGATGTCAATCACCCGGAAACGGCGGTCAACATTCTCAAATGAAAGGTTGCCGTATTTGACTGACATGTTGACTTCTCCGGTGAGCCGGTCAGTGATTATGTCACTGAAATAGGCTGTTCCGGTTATCACTTCACCGGTTCCAAGGTGAAGGTCATCACGTTTCGAATCAAGATCAATTGTTCCGTAGGTGTCAATCCATACCTTCGAAGAGACAGAAGCCAGTTTTATCCGTCCTGTTTCCCTGGAACGCAGCTCACTGAATGACAGTGTCAGCTTTCCCTCGCCGATGCTTCGTACATTGGCTTTGGCAAATGTGAGCTCCATCATCTGTGCGTTGCCCACTGCAGCTGCATCCAGGTTGCCGTTTGAGAGACTGAGGGCAAGAACCCGGGTTTCGTCGCCGATATAAACATCACCGTAACTGTTGCTGATCCTCAGTTCCGTTCCCGGAGGGCATTCGATCCGGTAGTCGATCTTAAGCCTAGAGTCGAAGTTAATGAGATTCTTTGTCAGCCCCTTGAGACTTTCGAAGAGAGGGGTGATCCCTTTGCGGAAGGTAGTTGCAGCCCTCACTGTCTCACCGCTTCCGGTGAGGTTCACATCCACGTCTGACATCATGGCGTCAATCTTGTCTCCGGTGTTTGAAGAGGCCGTGATCTCAACGGTGATGGTGATTGAATCACTCACAGAATGCATTATGTGAATGTCACCATACTTGTTGGTAACATCCAGTACTGCATTTCTGCCTGCCGCGAATGATTTTCTCAGCGTCTTGCTGTCAGAGAACTGCTGACCGGAGAGGCTCAGTCCGGCCACCAGCATCATGGACACGAATAACAGGGTTCTATAGTTCATTGCCATTGTTGTTATCTTCTTCAATTCCATTCTCCTTCATAAGGCGCAACATGTCTTCAAGGAGCTCTATCCTCAGCCTGTAGTTTCCTATCAGTGCCTCGATAACCTCACTGCTGGCAATATTGTCACCAAGGTCACTGATTATCCGTGCCGAGAGGCTGTCAAGCTCATTCATCCCCAGTGTAAGTTCAGTGCTTATATCAGGGTTTGTTGTCAGGAGTGGTTCGGCCTCCCGGTACAGGTCCCTGATTTTTTCATCATAGTACCTGTATGTCTCGCGAACCTCAGTCACCTGCGGGTCATTCAGCCTCTGCGTTGCAAGCAGCATGCCTGCGATAACCGCGAAGGCGGCCCCGGCTGCAATTACAACCACGGCAGCACGCCACAGCCGGCTCTGCAGGTTCCTGTGCCTGCCGGGAAGTTCCTCCTCAATCCGGTGCCAGAGGCCCGGACCCGGGTCGTTGATGTCAAGCTCGTCCCTGACGCTCTTAATATGCCTTTCAAGTTCATCCATGACTTCGCATTTCTGAAAGTATCTTTTTAAGTCTCTCTTTTGCCCTTGCATACTGTGTCTTGGAGGTCGATTCCGAGATTCCCAGTATCTGCGATATCTCCGTATGATCATACCCTTCCAGCAGGTAGAGGCTGAAGACCACCCTGTAACCTTCCGGCAGCCTCTCCACAGCCCTGGCTATGGTTGCCGGA
>SBFZ01000019.1 GCA_006227095.1 Bacteroidota bacterium
GGTCCTTGAATGGCGGGCAGACAGGGCTTCGGAAGGATATACCCTGGTCTGGTCAGGAAATAAGACTATAAGGTCCATGAGCCGGAACCATGAGGCCTCATGGCTTGCATGCGGTACTGAAGACTCAGGCATCCTGATGATACCCATTGATGATGACAGCGTGGGATACCAGTTGCAGGATTCAAGTGGCATAATCATGGCACTGGCCTGGTCACACAACAACAAGCTTTACTCCGCCGGATCAGCGGGCCAGGTTACTGAATGGGACCTTGTGACACGCCGGGGAAGGAATGTCATAACAGACGCCGCCGGAATCAAAGGTCTTGAAATATCTGATGAAGGCACCATGCTGGCCGTCCTGACATCTGATGGCAGGGTACTTTGCCGGAAGGCTGATTCACCGCAAAAGCCGGTTACACTCATTGCCGGAGAGAATACCATCACTACCCATAAATTTATTCCGGGAGGAGAACGGCTCGCCACAGGTGACGAGACCGGATTGATTGAGGTTTGGAATACTGCAACAGGTAAGGAGGAGGGTAATGCCGAAGGACACCTTACTCCGGTCAGATGCATAACCTTTGACAGGACTGACGGCCAGATGCTTTCTGCTGATGATGCAGGCGAGATCAGGCTATGGACCCTTGCCAACCTTTCACAGCCTCCCGTGATCTTTACCGACGGGGAAAAGGATGTGATCCGTCTTGCATTCAGCGACGGCGGAGATGCCTTCCTTTCTGCAACCCGGACTGATGTGATCCGGCGCCCTGCCCATATCAGGTGCATGACTGACGGTCTCTGCAACAAGGTCTCCAGGAATCTCACACCCCAGGAGTGGTCAGCATTTATCGGGCGCGATATTGAATATGAACCCTCCTGCCCGGACAAGGATGTCAGAATCAGGGTTAAGGAGATCAGGGGTTCAAACTGATACAACTTTTCAATTATCCCGGGTGTTATAATACCTCAATAGCATTCCTTACGGGGAAATGGCTATTTTTGCTACCTGCATATTCGCTAAACTATTTCACTTAATGAAAGACAACAAATTATTACTGATGATCCTTGACGGCTGGGGGATCGGCAACGGCACAAGGAGTGACGTTATCAGCACCACCGGAACACCAGGCATTGATGCACTTAAAAATATCTACCCTTCTTCATACCTCCTTACTTCAGGTGAAGATGTCGGACTGCCTGAGGGCCAGATGGGCAACTCCGAGGTTGGACATCTCAACATCGGGGCAGGACGTGTTGTTTACCAGGATCTGGTTAAGATAAACAAGGCATGCCGGACAGGTGAGATTCGCTCCAACGAGACCCTTCGCCAGGCTTTCACCTATGCAAGGGAAAAAGGTGTCAGGGTCCATTTCATGGGGCTTCTCTCTGATGGCGGAGTTCATTCTCTCGACACCCATCTGTACGCACTCTGTGACATGACCATGGAGTACGGGCTGAAAGATGTTTTTATCCATGGATTCGGCGATGGCCGCGATACTGACCCCAGAAGCGGCAAGGGATTCATGGCTTCACTTCTGAAGCATCTTGAAAAGAGCAACGGAAGGGTGGCATCGTTCGTAGGACGTTATTATGCGATGGACCGCGACAAGAGGTGGGAGCGAATCAGGGAAGCTTATGATTTGCTGGTTCATGGCAAGGGTGCCATGACAACCGATATCCTCACGGCTATGCAGGAGTCATATGATGCCGGGGTGACCGACGAGTTCATGAAACCAGTCGTGGTGACCGGGGAGGATGGTAAACCGCTTACCACAATTACTGAAGGTGATGTGGTCATTTTCATCAATTTCAGGAATGACAGGGCCCGTGAGCTTACCATTGTCCTTACCCAGCAGGATATGCCTGAGGCCGGGATGAAGACCATCCCGCTTCATTACCTTACAATGACACCCTACGATGACAAGTTTCATGGCCTGAAGGTTATTTTCCCGAAGGAGAATGTTGACAGGACCCTTGGCGAAATACTGTCAGATGCCGGGCGGAAGCAGCTCCGAATCGCCGAGACAGAAAAGTATGCCCATGTGACCTTCTTCTTCTCCGGAGGAAGGGAAAAGGAATTTCCCGGAGAGGAGCGGATTCTTATCCCTTCACCCAAGGTTGCCACTTATGACCTTCAGCCGGAGATGAGTGCATACGGAGTCAGGGACGCTGTAATTGCCGAACTGGACAAAAAGAAGCATGACTTTATCTGCCTCAATTTTGCCAACGGTGACATGGTCGGCCATACCGGGGTCTATGATGCAATACAGAAGGCGGTTAAAACAGTAGACCAGTGCGCCGGTGATGTGGCAAAGGCAGCCCTGGCAAACGGATATGAGGTAATAATCATTGCTGACCACGGCAATGCCGACTATGCAGTCAACCCTGACGGGTCACCCAATACCGCCCATTCACTCAACCCTGTTCCGATAATTCTCCTCAGCAGCAGGTACAGGAATGTCAGCAATGGTATCCTTGCAGACGTGGCTCCCACTATTCTGACAATGATGGGAATACCGATACCTGCAGAGATGACGGGCAGGTCACTTGTATAAGGCTTCCCATGCTTCAGATTGATGACACAATAGTATCACTGGCTCTCATTGAGAAGAAGTTCCTGTGCGATCTTAAAGCATGCAGGGGAAGTTGTTGCCGTTACGGTGATACGGGAGCTCCCCTGACTGCTGCAGAAGCTTCAATCCTTGAAAGGATCTGGCCTGACCTGAAGCCATACCTTCGTCCTGAAGGGATCAGGGCTGTACAGAAACTGGGAACAAGCGTCACAGACATTGAAGGTGAGCTGGTCACTCCGCTGATAAACAACCAGGAGTGTGCATATACCATTATGGAGGATGACATATACAAATGCGGGATAGAAACTGCATTCAATGAGGGGGCTGTGGATTTCCGCAAACCACTCTCATGTCATCTGTTCCCTGTCAGGATAAAGCAATATCGTGATTTCCGGGCGGTGAACTACGAGGAGTGGCCTATTTGCAGACCGGGTGTGGCATGCGGAGTGAAAGAAAATATGCAACTTTATATTTTCCTGCGTGAACCCCTGGTGAGGGCATTCGGCGAGGAATGGTACAACAGGCTGCACTGGGCGGCCGGCGAATATCAAAACTACAACGATAATGGAAAGTATTAACAACTACATCGAAGCAAACAGGGAAAGATTCCTTGAGGAACTTTTCGGCCTGATCAGGATTCCGTCAGTCAGCGCCAATGAAGCAAATAAGGCTGATATGGTCAGGGCGGCCGAGTACATCCGTGATCTTCTGGCAGCCAACGGTGCAGACCGTGCTGAAGTCTATCCCACCACCGGCAACCCGGTAGTGTATGGTGAAAGGATGGTTGACCCGTCACTTCCCACAATACTTGTTTATGGCCATTATGACGTTATGCCTGCCGAACCTCTTGAAAAATGGGTCTCAAAGCCCTTTGAGCCGGAGATACGTGACGGAAAGATATGGGCACGGGGAGCTGATGATGACAAGGGGCAGCTCTTCATGCATCTCAAGGCCTTTGAGATGATGAATGCCACCGGTACCCTGGCATGCAATGTCAAGTTCATGATTGAAGGGGAAGAGGAAGCCGGATCGGCCAGCCTCAGCGGGTTCTGTTCAGAATACCGTGACATGCTTCGGTCTGATGTGATCCTGGTTTCTGACACTACGATGATATCAACGGAGATACCATCAATCACCTCCGGGTTGCGCGGACTCTCGTACATACAGATAGAGGTTGAAGGCCCTGACCGCGATCTCCATTCGGGTATTTACGGTGGGGCAGTGGTAAATCCGTGCAATGCAATCTGCGATATCATTTCCAGCCTGAAGGACAGTGACGGACGGGTAACCATACCGGGCTTCTATGACACGGTTCTTGTACCCTCAGACGGGGAGAGGGCAAAGATGGCTGAGCGCCCCTTTGACCCGGAGGCTTATAAAAAGTCAGTGGGAGTTGATGCGCTGGCTGTGGAAAAGGGATTCACCACGCTTGAGAGTACCGGAATCAGGCCCACCCTGGATGTGAATGGCATCTGGGGAGGTTATACCGGTGAGGGAGCCAAGACAATACTTCCCTCAAAGGCATCTGCAAAGATATCCATGAGGCTGGTGCCGTACCAGAGAGCTGAACAGATAGCCGAAATGGCCATTGCACACATCAAGGCGCTGGCACCGGCAGGAGTAAGGGTAAAGGCTGAATACCTTCATGGAGGTGAAGCCTACGTCAGTCCCCTTGACACCCCTGAGTATATGGCAGCAGAAAAGGCATGTGAAGAGATATTTGGCAGAAGGCCTATCCCCATACGGAGCGGAGGGAGTATTCCAATTATATCCACATTCGAAAGGATTCTGGGAGTCAAGTCAATACTCATGGGTTTCGGGCTGGAGGCAGATGCCATACACTCACCCAATGAGAATTTCCCGCTTGAAAACCTGTTCGCAGGTATGCGGGCCATACCTCTGTATTTCAAATATTACGCCGAGCTGAAGAAGCAGGGCTGAGACATGGTCAGTCAATCTGCAGCTTGAGCAGTTCCACTTTCGTTGAGGAACTCCTGAGGACGATGAAGAGATTCGAGCCCACCCGGATCTTCTCCTGCTGGCGCGGGATGTTTCCGTGTGCATAAAGGATCAGCCCTGCCAGGGTGGTGTACTCATCACTTTCAGGCAGCCCGAGGTCATACTCCTCATTCAGGTAGTCAATGTCAAGACGCCCGGAGAGGATATATTCCCTGTCACTGATCTTCTTCTCCACAAGGTCGCTGGTGTCATGCTCATCCTCTATGTCACCCACTATCTCCTCAAGTACATCCTCAATGGTGATCACGCCGGCGGTGCCCCCGAATTCATCAACCACGAGGGCGATGCTCTTTTTTGCATCAGAGAGGAGCCGCAGGACCCTGTTGGCCGTCATGGTCTCGGGAACAACGGGCAGCTTGCGCATGGCGGTGGCAATGTCTGAGGGTCCGTGCAGGATGTCCTTCAGTTCGTAATACCCTACCATATTGTCAATATTGTCACGGTAGAGGAGTATCTTGGAGTGACCTGACTCTATGAACTGCTGTCTCAGATCGTCCGGTGACGACTGTATGGGAAGGGCAACTATCTCGGTCCGTGGTACCATGCACTCACGCGCCTTTACCGATGAAAAATCAAGGGCATTCTGGAATATCTTCAGGCTGCTGTTTTCTTCCTGTTTCTCCTCATCCGTCTCAACCAGGTCATTGACAAAATGATCAAGGTCAATGCGGGTGAAAATGCGGTTTTCCTGTTCCTTCCTCTCGGTCCTGATGCCGAAGAAGAGCCTCATGATGATGTTTGCCAGCCAGAGGGTGAACTTGCTGACAGGATAAAACAGGTAATAGAAAAAGGCAGTAGGGAGGGCAAAAATACTGAGGAAGAAGTTCGGGCTGATCCTGACCACTGATTTGGGCAGGAAGTCGGCAAATATCAGTATTATGAGGGTTGTGATTACAGTCTGGATTATAAATATCAGAACTTCCGAAGGGATAATATTCTGCAGCCATGCTTCAAGCAGGTCTGCGGTAAGCATACTGAATATTACGGTTGCGATATTTACCCCGATCAGCATGGTGGAGATATACAGGCCGGGGTTGCGGGTGAATGACGAGATTATCCCGGAGCCGAATTGCCCCTGTTTGCGGTCAAGCTCAATGCGAAGCTTGTTCGATGCAATGAATGATAGTTCCATTGCCGAAAAAAAAGCGGCAAGTAAAACGGCAAACGGGATGATGACCAGAGGGTTCATGACCTAAAGTTACAGCTTTTTTCGCTGTGAGTCACGAATCCATGCAAGAAGGAAGGCAGCCGCAGCCATGACAAAGAAAAGCCATGCACGGCCGATGCCGTTGTTAACCGTTTCGCGGATGGCAATGCCAAGGCACATCATTCCAAGAATGATCCAGATAATTTCAATCAGAAGGAGTGACTTTTTGTTCATCCTTGATATAGATTGTTCCTGTTACGTTTTTGATGATCCAGTTTGAAAAGCGTGAGTCAGAGTCAAAACCGGTACCCATTACTATCTGGTCATCATGTGTGAATCTTACAAACCTGTCTGACCATATTTTGTCCCTGGGCTGACTCCAGAAGAGGAGTTCGGTCTCCAGAATCTCTCCCTTGTCACTTACGGCAACCACGCTGTCACGCAGTTCCCATATTTCGTCTTTATCGGTATACCGGGCATACTTTGATGTGATGCTGGCCTGTGGCTGATCAGTCTTGTCATAGAACAGCACTGTCATCCCTTCCGGGAATAGGGTGTACGGCTCTTCCGCTGTTGAAAACTGCTCTATCAGCGGTGTGCGAACCACCATGGTCACTTTTCCGGAATCACTGTACATGGTCTCCACATTCCTCGCCGAAAGCGTGGGCATCCCCTTTATCTGCAGATCCTTAAGTGCGGCATCCTTCCTGTCACAGGAAGAAAGAAAAGCAGTCCCGGCAACCAGGACTGCTATCATGATACTCTGTTTACTGCAGGGATTCACTCCGTTTATTCCTTTCTGAACCTGACGGTCGTGGATTCATTGATCCATCCGCCAACCTGGTAGGGAGCTCCTTCCTCAACGAGGCTCCTGAAGAATGCTTCCTCCTTTGTGGGGAAGAGCCTTGAGTATATGGCAATGCGCTCATCAACCTGTTCCCTGAGTGTCGGGTCTGTGTTTCTAGCCCTGGCAAGGTAGTCGACCACAACCCAGTAAACAGTCTGGTTCTCGAAGGTTTCGCCTATTTTTGTTCCGGCATATGCCTCAGCGATTATGAAGAGGGCATTGCCGTTTGTCGGATCGAGGGAATATGCTGCCTTTGCAAAGTCGCGGGCAGCCTGTTTGCTGTCTGATGTCAGCTCGAGGGTGGCCAGCTTGGTAAGGAGGCTTGACTTGATAATGTTGTCAGTCTCCAGTTCAACGGCTTCAGTATAATATTTTTCAGCCTCGTTGTATTTTTTCCTGGCAAGGTTCATCTCGGCAAGTTGTGCTGCGGAGGATGCACTGGGGAAAGAACGGTAGAGGTTTGTTGATGCCTTGTAGTAGAGCTCTGATTCCTTGCATCCCGTCTCGGTAAGGAGCGTGAGCACCTTCCTGAGCATGGCAGTATCAGAAGGATTGTTGTCAACACCGGCAGTGAAGAGATGCTCAAGGTTTTCGCAGGAGGCTGCTCCGCTTGACCTGAATACCGCATCAATATTCTTGCGTGCCTCATTGTACCTGGGATCATCAGGCTT
>SBFZ01000057.1 GCA_006227095.1 Bacteroidota bacterium
CCTACCGGGTATTTTTGCTCCGTCTCCTGTCAGTCCATAGGCGAGGTATGGTGGCACAATAAACAGGTAATCAGCCCCTTTCTGCATGAGCTGGAGTCCTTCGGTGACACCGCTGCCAGCGTCGCTGAAGCCCACTTTTATTGTTTGAGTACCGCTGTAGCACGGGTTTCCGTTCAGGAGTGTGCATTCATAGTCATAGCTTACGTTATCACCTGTTTTAACAGTTGGCCCGGCGCCATTTTCTATGACACTGTACCAAAGTCCTGTGTTTGTCTCCGTAAACTTACGGCTGGAACCGTCAAGGAAGGCAGTTATCGCCTCCCGGTCGCGTGAGATCATTGATCTGTTCAGTTCAATGAGTTCCGCCTCGGTGCGGGGCGTTGCGGTACTCCTGTTGTCAGGCTTGTTCTGGCATCCTGGTACAAGGAAAATGATCAGTATGGTCAGGAGTGTCTTCATCCGAGCATTTCTTCAGCCGCTTCCTTAAGTTCCCTGCTGAAAGAGGGGAGTGTATTCTCAAAGTGGCTGACCACCTCATGGATAGTTCCCTTCATCTCTCCTCCGGCGGCGTTGCGGTGTCCTCCGCCATTGAAGCATTTACGTGACAGCTCATTGGCATTGAAGCTCCCCTTTGACCGGAGTGACATCTTTACAAAACCGCTTCGTTCAACGAAAAGGACCGAAAGCACAATGCCGTTCATTGTCAGCAGAACATTGGCAAATCCTTCAGTGTCACCCTTGACATGGTTGAACTTTTCAAGGTCCTCCCTTGTAAGCCAGATATATGCAGTATGAAGCTCAGGATGGACCACCATGCGGCTGTGCAGGGAGAAGCCCTTGAGCCTTATCCTGTCCGGAGAGAAGTTACAGAAGACATGATTGTAGACCTTTTCCTTGTCAACACCCATGTCAAGAAGGTGCCCCACGGTACGCATGGTGTCACCGGTATAGTAACCGTGCTCGAAATTCCCGGTGTCAGTAATTATTCCAACATAGACCGCAGTGATGAACTCACTGTCATTGAACTCACTTCCCTCCATTCCGTTCACCAGGAAGTAGACAAGCTCTGAAGTTGAACTTCTGCTGACATCTGAAATGACAATGTCTGCGAAGGTAGCAGGGTCAGGATGATGGTCTATCATCACTTTTTTTGCGGCAGAGGCTGTGACAAGGGGTTCAGCCTTTCCCATCCTGGAGGTGGTATTGAAGTCAACCATTATGATAAGGTCGGCTTCATTGATTAGCCTGGTGCCCTCACCTGTATTATGATGAAAATCAACAATCTGATCAACGTCATTCATCCAGAGCAGGAACTTCTGCAGCGCATTCGGGGAGATCATGCGGGCCTCTTTCCCCCTGGAGATTATCCACCTTCTGAGCGCCAGCATAGCTCCTATCGCATCACCGTCAGGATTGATGTGGCAAATGAGCAGAATATGACCGGAATCTTCGATCAGCTTCTTTAATTCTTTTGTATATTTACCAAGCTCCGGCACTTTCAAAGGCTTTTAAGGCGACAAAGGTAAGAAAAATAACACGCTTTTTAATAATCACACCAATTAACCCCATTCTCATATAGTTATGAGCAACGACATTACTTTTTCAATCATCAAGCCCGATGCCCTTGGCAGGGGCGATGCAGCAAGAATTCTCTGCAGGATAGCTGAAGCTGGTTTTTCCATAGCGGCACTGAAAATGCTTCATATGACAAAAACGCAGGCAGAGGGCTTTTATGATGTACACCGGGAAAGGCCATTTTTCCCTGCACTTGTTGAATTCATGTCATCAGGACCGGTAATGGTGATGGTCCTCAGGCATCAGAATGCCGTGGAAGAATTCCGGCACCTGGTAGGCAGCACGGACCCTGCCAGGGCTGAACCGGGAACCATACGGGCCGAATTCGGCACTGATGTCAGAATGAATGCCGTTCATGGATCAGACTCTCCGGAAAATGCCCTCAGGGAAGCCTCATACTTCTTTTCATCCATCGAAATTTTCTGAAAAAAAACAAAAGCCTTCTTTGCTTGTTCAGGTAAAAAATTAAAATGACAAATACTTTTTCTCCCGACT
Source organism: Bacteroidota bacterium (assembly GCA_006227095.1). Lineage (GTDB taxonomy): Bacteria > Bacteroidota > Bacteroidia > Bacteroidales > VadinHA17 > SR-FBR-E99. The sequence goes on from SBFZ01000057.1 coordinate 2,071, forward strand.
TTTCGGATAAGAAAACACTCGAAAAGTATTCCTCGGCCTATACCCTCTCCGACATGGAGATCTTCATTTTCCCGGATCTCTTTTACCCCCTGGTTCTGGCAAACATCATGTCACCGGTAATCTGGCGGTGGCGTGATGATCCGTGGTTCAGGGATATGCACCGGAAAAATTTCATAAGCAGGGCAAACAGGATCAAGCAGTACATAATTGACAACTACATCTTCAATCTTGACCTCGAGACATGGGGACTGACAACCAAGGAGAATGAGATTTCACGGTTCAGCGATTTCTTTGATACTGAATTGCTCAAACAATCGAATGCCCTTTTCGGATACGAGGGTGACAGGTACTATTTCAGCATTGACATCCGCAAGCATTTCGGGCTGGACAAGTATGAGTCGTCTGCAATTCCCTACTGGAAAACCGAGACGGTTGAAGCGATGACGGCCTTCAGGCACAGGGAGCACTATACCACCGGCGCAGGTGAGTGTGTCAGCCTGGCTGCCCTCTATGCAGCTGCCATGTTCATTGTGGGGGAAATACCACTGGAACAAATCTACATGATGGCCACTCCCCTCCACTCCCAGAACTTCATAGATGAAAAGGAGGGTCTCCTGACCAACAACAGGAGGATCATGACGAAGAACATGTGGTTCAACGGCACCTCCCTCTCCGCCAAGGCCAGGAGGGCGTTGGAGAATGAAAAGGTTACAATCGTTTCCCATATTACCGGGCATATTCATACGGTCTATGAAGAAGCTACCATTGACAGGGATGCATATCTGAACTTCTGCGCAAAACTGAACAATTTTGTAAAGTCCTCGCTGACACCCGCAATTTTCATAAACTTCCTGAGGTTCAAGTCTGAATATAAATGCCTGTTCCAGTATCACTACATGCGCACCGGAGCAAGTCATTACATACCTCTCGAGAAGCTGTTTGAATATGAACACTCCTCAAAGTCCAGCGTGAATGAGGAGACGCGTGACAGGCTCCTTGCCGAGGTCGACCCTGAAGAATTTCTTTATGACCCCATCAACGGGAAAATCACCCTGAATGATGTTGAAGAGTTCCTGAAGAGACACAGGAATTCTGACCTGCAGGTCATTGAGAAGGAGTTTAAGAATGATTTCCCGACTGAGCATACTGACTGTGTCATGAGGATGTTCAATGATCTTCGGGAGTTCCTGATAACGGAGCCAAGGCTCCCCTCGGCGGACAGGAAGTTTGCAAGGGAGATTCACCCGGAGCTGTCAGTCACTGACAGCCGTGACGAGATCATCGGAAAGATTCGTGAAATAGCCGGCATTTCAGAGATGGCGCTTCTTGCCCTCTATGCCTACCGTGATATGGAACTGACTGACTGGACGCCGTTTGTAAAGGCTGCAATTGAGAGGAATCCGGTTTGTCATGATGCACTGGCAGGCAAAAGCAATGAGGAGATGTACCACATCATCAACGGGTTGAAGAACAAGTCAATCTATGACTCAGGCCGGATGGCCCAGCCAGACGAGGTCTGGAACTTCAACCGTGGTGACGGTGCAGAGAAGGCATTCCTGATGGCAAATGCCATCATCCATGCGGATCCGGAGGCAGAGGTCACTGTCACGTTGCAAGATGACCATGCAATTGTCGGTCATGAAGGAAGTGAGTATCGTTTTGTAACCGCAAAGGGTCACAGCAGGAAGATTCTCTTCAAAGGAAATCATTACACGGTGAGCTGATCAGTGGAGGACGATCTCCCTGACCACCTCCTCTCCTGCCCTGCTGTTTATCCGGTTCTTCAGCGAGTCACGGAGCATCATAAGTTCATTCCTGACAACCGATGAGGTGAGATGGATATGAAGAACGCCATCCCTGAGGTAGGTACGCTTTGTACGGGCGGTAATCACCCTGCCTGCGATGCTCTCCCAGATATTCAGCACCTCAGCCTCTTTCAGTCCCTTCTCAAGCCGGTACTCCCTGACAAGATCGCTCAGTGCCTCCCCCAGGGTTATGGTCTTGTTCCTTCTCATGGGTCAGTGTGATCCGTTCGTGATCTCTTCCTCGATCCCTTTCTTACCGATGCGGTAAAGCCTGAAGTCCACCCCGGTATTGTCAAGGATCCGGTGGATCCTCTCCTGCTGGGTGTCAGTGATGAATACCTGGCCGAACTCACCTGATCCCACAAGCCTGATTATCTCCTCAACACGGTTCTGGTCGAACTTGTCAAAAATGTCATCAAGCAGAAGTGCAGGTGCAAAGCCGTTCATCCTGCTTATAAGTCCGAACTTGGCCAGCTTGAGTGCAACGATAAAAGACTTCTGCTGTCCCTGGCTGGCGCTTATCCTGGCCGAATGGCCTTCTATCTCGAAGACCAGGTCATCACGGTGAATCCCGGTTGTGGTATACTGCAATGCGAAGTCCCTCTCCCTGGAGGCAGCCAGCTGTTGCAGGTAATCACCCCCGGAGAGGTGTGACCGGTAACGTATTGAGACCTTCTCGGCACCGCCGGAGATCTTTTCATAGTAGGACCGGAAAATGGGAAGCAGGTTTTCAGTCAGGTCGCGGCGCGAGCGGTGTATCATTTCTGCCTCAGGTGCCATCTGCTCATCATAAATTTCAAGGAGGCCCGAACTGCCGTTTCCGCCTGTCCTGAGCACCTTGTTCCTCTGCATAAGTGCCTTGTTGTAGCGCATGTGCGCCTCCAGGTAGGCAGGGTCATACTGGCTGATGATCAGGTTCAGGTAACGCCGGCGCTCCTCGCTGCTGCCCGTAATGAGTGTACTGTCAGCCGGTGAGAGCATTACCACCGGGTATTTGCCCACATGGTCAGACATCCTCTGGTAATCCTTCCCGTTGAGCCTGAAAACCTTCTGTTTCTGCTTCTGGAAAGCGCAGTAGAGATCATCACTGTTTTCGTCCGTGACAAACGTTCCCCTGATCATGAAATAGTCCTCACCGTGCCTGATGCTGAGAGTGTCGGAACTGTTGAAGAAACTCTTGGTAAGGGACAGGTAGTGGATGGCATCGAGGATATTGGTCTTGCCCACACCGTTGTTTCCCACGAAGCAGTTGAACCCCGGGGAGAACTCAAGGGCTACCTCTTCATAGTTCTTGAAGTTGGTCATTTCAAGCCTTGCCAGGTGCATCATTTAAGTCAGCTCAGTAAAGAATGGCAAAGTTACGAAAAGAAATGGCCGCCACAAGTTGATACGGGTACCCGGTAAGTGACCGGCAGTCCCACATGCCCGGCTTCCGGCCGGTTGGCCGGCACTCCTCCTTCCCTGCTTCGGGCCGGAGGTCCGGCAATCATACATACCCGGCTTCGGGCCGGAGGTCCGGCAGTCCGTAATAGCCGGTCTGCAATTCAACAGATCTTGACAGCCTTCCTGTTACTTTTTTTCAAGAATCAGCACCACCTTGTTGAAGTTGGCAGCAGCATTGACCACATTGCGGAAACCGGCAAATTCAGATGGTTCAATAAAAATCCGCTTGTAATACTCGTCAATATCAACAGTATAAGTGTCTCCCGAATAGGTCCAGGAGGAGATGAAGCCAAAAGCCGTTTCACCTCCGGCATTGCCAGTGATCTTCATCTCTGAAGCCTCGGGGTTGGCAATCCTGTATCCTTCAGGAACCCTGAATACCAACCTCCTGTAATACCACCGGTTGAAATCAGATTCAGCACTCCGCTCCTTGTTCTCCTGGTCATATAGTTCCACCTGCGGTCCTATTATCTCTCCAAAGTTCAGAAGCAGCTTGTCTCCTGCAGTCTCCAGGAGTGATGCAGTTGAAAAATCACTCAGTATTATGAACCCGGCATCACGCATAAAGTCTATATCTGTTTTGTCAGCTGCGGTCAGGTTAGTATAATCAGGATTCGTGGCCTTTGATTCCATGACTGATTTCAGCAGCTCCTGCTTCTTTTCCTCATCTACATTCCTGTATATCAATGATATATATCCTCCGCTCAAGCCTTTTAGCCCACGGGTGCTTTTGATCCTGGTCACGCTGGTCTGCGGGTCTGCTGAGATTTCGATATACATGTTGTCATAGTTGTCACTGTATGGTGCCGGTCCAATATATTTTATCTTGCCGACGCCGGACTCGAAATCGCCGATTTTGACAACTGAGATGAACAGGCCCCAGGTTGCAGTCAGTTCACCCGGCACGCAACCGATACGGAACAGGTCATTGGCAGGGTCAATATAGACCCTGTCATCTTGAAGGAAGATCAGATACTTGCGAAGGTAATTCCACGACTGGAAATCGGGATCAAACTTAAGATGGTCCCGTTCTGAGGTAAGGACAATTTCATGTTTTATTCCGAGTGCCCTGAAAAGGTTTGCATAAACCCTTACAACCCCCTGCTCGTCAGTCACCTTTCGTGTTCGGACAAATTCCAGGTCATTAAACTCAGGACTGTCACCTTCGTCAATATGGATGTTGTTCTTGATGTAATCCTCAATTGCCGCGGCCTTTTCAAGTGAGGTCCCGCGTCCGGCATCAAAACTCTTCAACCACTTTTGAACGGATTTCTGGTCAACGTCACTGTATATCAGCTCATATATCCTCTGGGCGGCATCGCTCCATCTGAGGATGCTCCCTCTTCCCCTGGCGAGGTTATATTCAAGTTTGAATTCCACCCTTGCCCTGCCCGGATTCTGGTAGAAATACTCCTCACTGCGTAATCCGGTTAAATTCTCAGTACTGCAGAAGAGGCGGTTCCTGCCGTCAGCTGTCGTGTCGGCGACGGGCTGGGGGAAACCGTTGTAACCCTTTGCGGCATATTTCAGGTTCTTTGGAGAGATCAGCTCGAATGAAGCTTTAAGTACCGGAAATTCAAACTGGTAGAAGGCCCTTCCGAAGTTTGCGCTCTTCATTCTGCGGATGATGAGGTATTCAATATCGTCACCCTTCTCAATTCCGTCAATCGCGAAAATCCTGAAGTTATCCCTGCTTTCACCGTCAACAATTTCCCTGATATTTTCCTGGTTGAATTCCACGGTTTTTCCGTCAGGTTTGATTACCCTGGCCTTTGTCTCGATCATCTCGATGACATCAGACATTGAAACCGACAGCTTGTTGAATCCGTTCACCGCGTCATCGGTGGCGAGTCTTATCCTCCGATGGAGGGTATGTATCATCTCCAGGTCGCCGCCAGGGTTAT
>SBFZ01000362.1 GCA_006227095.1 Bacteroidota bacterium
ACAATAATTATCTGGGCCGCCGGCTTCGGTGTGATACATATCTGCTACGGTCTCTTCATGCATCTCAGGTACAAGGGATGAAACCGATACTCGCAAACTTCAACAAGGCCTTTGAGAGCAGGGTCAGGCTGGGCATAATGTCCCTGCTGGCAGTCAATCCCAGCATGGATTTCACCGGCCTGCGGGATACCCTTGCCGTTACTGACGGCAACCTCGCCAGCCACCTCAGGGCCCTGGAGGATGCAGGGTACATACGAATCGAGAAAAGCTTCATAAACCGCAAACCCAATACAAGCTACTCAATCACCGATGAAGGGATGAATAGCTTCAGCAGCCACCTGAAAGCCCTCGAAGACCTCATTAAAAACCGATAATATATTTTTTTATATGTACACTTTGAAGTGCAAAGTACTTTAATCAATATAAAATGGAAACAGAAATCGTAAAACAGGAAAAATGGTATGAGTCGATCACCGTAAAGATGATCCTCATAGGAATCATGGGTCTCATGCTGCTGATTCCACTGGTACTCATCATGGAGGTCATCAGGGAGAGGGCAGGCAATGCCGAATCGGCCCGCACCGAGATAGGTGCCCTCTGGGCCTCGGCCCAGACAGTTACCGGTCCCGTGCTGAATGTCCCGGGCACACGCGTTGTGGCAAATGACGGATCATACGTCACCACCACGATGCACATCCTTCCGGATGAACTGAAGGTAAATGGGGTGCTGGAGCCTGAGATGAGGTACAGGGGCATCTATGAAACAGTGGTCTATGACTCTGATATGGAGATATCAGGCATCTTCACGGTAGCAGGTTATGAGCAGCTCAGTGAATACACCTGGCAGTGGGACAAGGCATATATCTCTCTTGGCGTTTCTGACAACAAGGGGATCAGTGACAAGGCTGAGCTCACCATTGGAGGTTCCGTCATTAGTGCTATCCCGGGTGCCGGCCAGACAGATCTGTTTGAAAAGGGTATCTCATTTCCCTATGCCATTGACCCGTCCAGACCCGCGGAGGCAGGTGGTGAATTCAAACTTCATCTCAGCCTGAGGGGCAGCGGCAGCGTAGCCTTTTCGCCTGTCGGCAGGAACACCGATGTGGCTCTTTCATCAAAGTGGGATGCCCCGTCATTCACCGGTAACTTCCTTCCTGTGCAGCGTGATGTGACCGATGCAGGTTTCACCGCCAGCTGGGTTGTTACCCATCTCAACAGGAGTTTCCCGCAGGTTTGGGAAGGGAAGCGCTATAACCCGGCCGATGATGCTTTCGGTGTTGACCTGATCATGGAGGCTGACCACTATACAAAGGCAGAGCGCAGTGCCAAATATGGACTTCTTTTCATCGCACTGACTTTCCTGGTGCTGCTGATCATTGAACTGCGGTCGAATCAGCGAATACATATTTTCTATTATCTTCTTGTGGCACTTGCACTTATCATGTTCTTCTCACTTCTGACCGCACTGAGTGAACACATCGGGTTCAATCCGGCATATCTCATCTCTGCTGCGGCAACCATCGGCCTGCTGACATTTTTCTTCAGGTCACTCCTTGAGAAAGGATGGATGACCCTTCTCATCAGCGGCCTTCTGACCGGGTTGTATGTCTTTATCTTCTTCCTCCTGGCGATGAAGGATTATGCATTCCTCGTTGGTAATATAGGTCTCTTTATCCTGCTTGCAGCCCTTATGATTGTGTCTGCCAGGTACAAACTGTTCAGGGTTTAGGTTTCGCAGGGCGAAGTTCCTCCGGCAGACTGCATTTAGTCCGGTGCTGCCGCCCGAAAGGTTTTTGCGCCCGTAGACCGTTCATCACGGTCAGATGAGATACAGGCTGCCGGAAAACAGATCCCGGAACATTCCCCGCTGTGCGACGACTCGCAGCGGGGAATTTCCTTTACCGGCACTGGTCCGCTGACCACCCGGAGGAAATATGATACCTTCCGGATCCATCATTGCCTGGCTGATTCACCACCCACGGAAGACAGCGAGCCGATTTCTGCCATCAGGCTGGTGAAATAATATCATTCGAATAAGGAATTGACTGGCCGGATCATTATTGTCAGCTTTTTCGACTAACTTACAGGGTCGGTTTAAAACAGGCTGGTCAATGATGCTTAAAAGGTATATTGAAGAAGGGGGACCCGATAAATTTGACCTGGTAATTGTCGGCGGAGGCATCACAGGTGCTGCCGTGGCATATATTGCGGCAGCAAGGGGTCTGTCTGTCGCCCTCTTCGAGAAAAAGGACTATGGCGGCGCCACCTCGGCTGCCACCTCGAAACTCATCCACGGCGGGCTGCGCTACCTCGCCAACGGCGAACTGAAGCTTGTACGGGAGTCGCTCCGCGAACGGAGGATCCTTGGCAACATAGCCCCCAATTTCGTCTACCCGCTGCCATTCCTCATGCCGATGTACAGGCGGTGGAAAGGCAACATCTGGAAGATGCTTATCGGCATGTACCTGTATGACATGCTTTCATATGACAAGAAGGACACATGGGACAGGAGCAAGAAACTGCAGAACCACAGGCTCATCAACCACAGGAAGACCATCAGGGTTGAACCAAACCTGAAGATGGATGATCTGAGGAATTCCTTCTATTTCTTTGACTACCAGAGCATTTTCCCAGAGAGGCTGACGCTGGCATTTATCAAGTCGGCCGCCGAATACGGGGCCTGTGTTTCCAACTATACACCTGTGGAAGGATTTCTTTACGGTGAAGAAAAGCGCATCACCGGGGTGAAGGTCCGTGACCTCTTTTCCGGTAAAACCAGGGAGGTGCATGCTGAACTGATAGTCAATTGCGGAGGCACATGGGCTGACAAGATCCTCGGAATGGCTGTGGGGTCAGACCAGGTGACCCATCGTGTCAAGCGGTCAGAAGGGATACACATCATTACAAAGAAAATTGCAGGGCATCACGTGGTCTCGCTTCAGAAGGCTGACGGCGGCCATATGATGATAATGCCCTGGCGTGAACACTCGCTCATAGGTACCACTGACAAGGAATTCCTGGGTGACCCGGATGACTATAAGGTGTCAATGGAGAGCATTGATGAGATAATCAATAATGTGAACACCAACTTCGGGAGGAAGATATCCCGCGAGGATATTGTCCATGCCTATGGCGGCCTGCGCCCACTGGTTGATGACCAGACCAAAGGATCATACGAGACCTCAAGGAAGTATGAGGTATATGACAATGCTGTTGACGGCATTGAGGGGATGATCACCGTTGAGGGAGGGAAGTATACCACCAGCAGAAGCCTGGCGCGGGAGGTGCTCAGGCTGATCTCCGAAAAGCTGCAGCGCACACTTTCTGACCAGGTCTCGGACAACCTTTATCTCTCCGGTTGTGAGATACGTGACATGAAGCAGTTCATGATAAGGCAGCATCTCAACTACAAGGACTTCAGCCGCAATACTGTTGAGTATGTGAGCAGGAACTACGGTACCGAGAGCAAGGTAGTATTCCGGATAGCGCGTGATAACAGGCATTATGCCGAGGAGGTCAGCCACGACGGTGAGATACTTGCGGAGGTGGTCTATGCCATTCAGTACGAAAGCGCTATGACACTCCCTGATATAATGCTTCGCAGGACCGGCACCGGAACACTCGGTAATCCCGGCAGGACAATCACAGAGAAGGTTGCCTCGGTGGCTGCTCAGCTCCTGGGCTGGGACGACATGAGGAAGGAGGCAGAGATCGCCTCAATCAAAAAGGTTTACGATTTATATTAGGATAATGGATCAGGAAAAAAGTTACCGCCATTTACTCAAGTGGGGCGACAGGCGGGAGGAGACCGTAAGTCATCATATGGCAGAGTTGATCAGGGAAAAATTCGGGCTGAATGATGAGGATTTTACCCGTAAGCATCTTCCCGGCACTGACCCTGTGAAGCTTGACAAGCCACCTGTTCTCAAGCCTGCCCAGGTCGAGTTTTTAAAGAAGGTATGCGGGGAAGAGAATGTGCTGACCGATGATTTTTCACGTGCCCGTTTCTCATGTGGCAAGTTTTACGGGGAGTTGCTTGACCTCAGGATGGGCTTTGTGCCTGATCCGCCCGATGCCGTGGTCGCTCCCCGCACCCACGGGGAGGTGGTGCGTATAATTGAGTTCTGCAGTGAGGAGAGAATAGCCGTGGTGCCTGCCGGAGGACTCTCATCTGTTACCGGTGCCGTACGTGCTCCTCAGGGAGGCATTGCCCTGGATCTTACCAGGTACCTGAACAGGGTGATTGAGATAAACAGGGTTAACAAGACAGTAACCGTACAGGCCGGCATGTACGGCCCGGCACTGGAGGCGGAGCTCAACAGGCAGGGATACAGCTGCGGCCACTTCCCGCAGTCGTTTGAGTATTCAACTGTGGGAGGGTGGATCTCTGCCAGGGGAGCAGGACAGGCATCAACGGGATATGGCAAGATAGAGGATATGGTGGTGGCACTGAAGGCTGTCACCCCTGCCGGCGTCATAGAGACAAGAGAGTATCCCCGCACTGCCCAGGGGTGGGATCTCTTCAGGGTTTTTGCCGGTGCGGAGGGAACCCTCGGGGTGATTACCGAAGCAACCCTGCATATTTTCAATTACGCTCCGCAGAATACTGCTTCCGCTGCATTCATATTCAGGTCGTTCGAGGCTGCAGTGGAAACAATGCGGGGGATCATGCAGGCTGAATGCGGCAAACCCCATCTTTTCCGCATCTCTGATCCTGACGAGACTGACATTGCATTCCGCACCAGCGGGTTTGACGGTACCTTCGCCGACAGGATACTCACAATGCTTGGCTTCAGGCCGGGAAGCAGATGCCTGATGTTTGTGACAGTGGAGGGAGAACGTGATTATGCCCGGTTTGTAATGAAAAAAATCAGGAGGAAAGCCCGGGCCGGAAAGGGGATGTATATTGGCACATCCCCGGTCAGGAAGTGGCTGGAGCAAAGATACTCAAGTGCCTATATGCGTGACCCGCTGATGGACCTGGGGATAATGACCGACACCCTCGAGACTGCCGTAACCTGGGATAAGCTGCTGAACGTATGGAAGGCTGCGCATGAATATGTCTCACGACGGCCGAAAGCATTCATGATGATACACATTTCACATGTGTATGAGAACGGCGCCAACCTTTACTTTACCTTCCTGAGCCCCATGGAGAAAGGCAATGAGAAACAGGATTTTGCATCTTTTCACAGGGGACTGGTGGAAACGATCCTTGCAAACGGCGGCTCTATTTCTCATCATCACGGTGTGGGCAGGGTGCTTGCTCCCTGGATGGAGGGGCACCTGGGTAAAAGTTCCATGGAACTGCTCAGGGCCGTGAAAAAGCATCTTGACCCGAATAATATAATGAATCCCGGAGGTACACTGGGATTGTGATACCCCGCGCCGCAACCGGACCTTAATAATCTGACCATGAAAACCTCTGATGATCTGATACTTGCAATAGACTTCGGCACACAATCGGTCCGATCCGTACTGATTGACCTGCAGGGAAATGTGCTGCACCTGGCAAAAACAGAGATAGAACCATATTTTTCAGTGGCACCCGGCTGGGCCGAACAGTATCCTGAATATTTCAGGGACAGGATGTTTGAGTCTCTCAGAAAGCTTTTCAACGAGACCACCCTTGAAAAGGAGCGTATCAAGGCTGTCACCCTCACCTCGCAGCGGTCAACGCTGATCAACCTTGATGCAGAGGGGAATTCACTGCGTCCGGCAATCTCATGGCTCGACCAGCGTCTGAGTGCCGTGGGCAAATACCCCGGAAAGATGATGGACCTGGCCCTGAGGTTGGTGAACATGAGGGAAGCGGTGCACTTTGCAGTCAAGAACGGCGAGTGCAACTGGCTGATGCAGAACACCCCTGAGGTGTGGGAGAAAACCAGCAAGTACCTGCTGCTCTCGGGATATCTCACATGGGTACTTACCGGTGAGTACCGCGATTCTGTCGGGTGCACGGTGGCATACCTGCCATTTGACTATAAGAAACAGCAGTGGACTGACCGCAGCCACATGAACTACAAGATGTTTCCCATTGAGAGGGAGAAACTGGCAGATCTCGTCAGGCCGTCTGAGGTTCTCGGACAAATCAGCCGGGAGGCTTCCGAGAAGTCGGGTATACCTGCCGGCCTGCCGCTTATAGCTGCTGCTGCCGACAAGGCCAGTGAGGTCCTCGGCTCAGGTGTCATCACCCCCGATGTGGCATGTTTGAGCTACGGCACAACGGCAACGGTGCAGACAACCCACAGCAAATATCATGAGGTGATTCCGTTCTTTCCTTCATACCCCAGTGCCGTTCCTGACTTCTACAACACCGAAGTTCAGATCTACAGGGGTTACTGGATGATCAGCTGGTTCAAGAAAGAGTTCGGGCTGAAGGAGATACAGATGGCCGAGCAGACCGGTCGTCACCCTGAGACCTTCTTTGATGCAATGGTCGATGAGGTTCCTGCCGGCTCCATGGGGCTTATCCTGCAGCCATACTGGTCGCCCGGCGTCAAGGTTCCCGGAACAGAGGCCAAAGGTGCAATAATAGGGTTTGGCGACGTTCACACCCGCGCTCACGTTTACCGTGCCATACTTGAGGGGCTCACCTATTCACTTAAGGAAGGCCTTAACCGGACGGTTAAACGGACCAAGGTACCTGTAAAAAGTGTGGTTGTGTCGGGAGGCGGTTCACAGAGCAGGCAGGCAATGCAGATCACCGCGGATATTTTCAATATGGAGGCTTTCCGCCCTCATACCTATGAGACATCGGCTCTCGGGGCAGCCATCAATGCTGCGGTCGGAATGAAATATTACGGCAGTTTTCCTGAGGCGGTGGCTGCCATGACCCACAGGGGAGAAAGGTATTATCCTGATCCCCGCAATGTGGAGATCTACCGTGAACTTTATAATAAAGTATACTCCAGGATGTACCGTCATCTCCAGCCGCTGTATGAGCAGATCAGGGATGTAACCGGTTATCCGCCGAAGATCTGAAAAGCTAGCTTTCAGATCACCGTGATTTCAATAGTACCCCCCAGTCCGATTTTATCTCCGGCGATGATGACCACAGAGAGGATCTCAGATGTTATAAGTGCCTTTTCCGTTATTTCCTGAACCATTCCGGAGTCCTTCACTTCATTGCAGAATGCAGTTGCGTATGCATCGGCCAGGGCTCCGTCACGGCATGCTATCATGCAGGCATCGGCCACCCCGAAGCTGA
>SBFZ01000157.1 GCA_006227095.1 Bacteroidota bacterium
GTAAGAGTCTTGTTCCCTCCCAGGACAACCGAAGTGACAAGGTCAAGGTCAGTACCTGTGATGGTAAGCGCTGTACCGGCCTTAACCGGATTGGGTGTAATGGATGTGAAAACAGGAAGTTTGACTGTCAGGCTGTTGGCTGAATAGACTATAACAGGATCCTCTTCTGCATCGGAAACCGCTATTTTTCCGGTCTGAGCTGCGGCAGGAACGAGCAGTTTAATCTGGGTACGGCTCTGACTGATGAAGCTGGCCTTCATAACTGACACCCTGTCGGTGAATATTACTTCACCCACAAGATTCAGGTAATCACCTGTGATTGTCAGCTCATCACCGGCCTTGACAGTTGCAGGTGAGAGGCTGGTAACTGAAATCGGTTCTGAATAACCTATCCTGGTCTTTGTGGTTATGTCTCCCTCCGGAGTTTTCAGCACCACATATCCGGGCATTGCTTCCTGCGGGACTGTAACAGTCAGCAGTTCTGCGCTTTTGGTATCAAAAGCAGTGATAGTCAGATTGTCCGGTAATACTACTGCAGTGACCCTGTCAAGGTTCCTGCCGATGAACCTGAGCTCTGCGCCTCTGGCAACGGGCATCGGCCCGAAGCTCAGGAGTACCACTTCGGTGTCAGGCTCGGCCTTCTGGCAGGAGGTAAGCATGACACCTGCACCAACTGTACACAATGTTGCGAACAGTAGTGCCCATGTGCGGATTTTAATCATTGTCTTTTGCATCGCAAATTGTTTTTCAGTTGATTTTATTTGGGTACTACGCGTATGTTGTCAATGCATATGTGCGGGGAACAATCGGTACCTGTCACTCCTCCGTTCCATACAAAGAATGTGAGGCCCCTGAGCATATCCTTTGAAAGGCTGCTGCCCGCGGTTCCTCCGTCATGCTTGTATTTGAATTCAGTGAGCGGTACGGAGACGGTGGTCCAGCCCTCGGTCTTGTAGGTGCCGGTCTCTTTCCATGGTATCCAGAGACCTCTCGGAGTCACTCCGTCAGCTATGTATCCGTTTGTGCCGGTGACTGAATAGGGAGTAAATATCATCTGCATCGCCTGTGATGACCAGGCCTCAACAACATAGCATTCAAACTTGATTACACCGTCTGCTATCTCTCCCTCATAGAACGGGACATCCGGCCGGCCGTTGGCTATCGGCCACAGGTTGAAACTGAAATGGTCCTCATCCCATGGCGTGCCGGGGGTTCCGGTAACATCGCCGGTGAAACGGACGTAGTTGCCTGTTATCCCTTCAGGGTTTGAGCTTCCCAGGACACCTGAACGCCATCCTCCGGCAGCAGTAAGATTGTCAAAGTTGAGGATGATGTTCCTGTCATCGCGGAACCAGAATGATGAACGGGTATTTCCGTAGATCGACCTGACCGATATCGGGCCTACACCTGAACCTGCAGGTACCGTCACCCTGATTTCATTGATAGCCACACTCTGGACGGTCCCTTCCAGGTTCCCCGGAAAGAAGACCTTGAGAGGTGAGCCGGGGTCATCAATAAAGAAGTTTCCGCGGATAACAGCGGTACCGCCGTCAGGCACATATTCACAGAGCATGCTGCTCACCAGCGGAGCAGGGACATCAACACCGAAGGGATACCTGAGTGTATCAACCTTGTTGCTGTTTACCAGCAGCATGAGATTGGTAACCGTTGAAGGAATTATGTTGGGAATGGTGACAATAATGGTTGTATTCGTCACAAAGGCGAAGTTGACAAAAGCCTTCTGGTCATTGAACCAGATCTCATCAACATCCTTCAGGTTGTTTCCCATGATGGCTATGGTGCTTCCCATAAATGCATGGGTAACGAGCGAATCGGAAGATGCAGCATCGGTGATCCTGACATATGAAACCTCCGGCATAGACATATCTGTATTGTCCTTTTCGCAAGACTGGAATATCAGACCGGAGAGAAGCAATATCAGACACCATCCTGCAGCATGCACCTTTAAATCTGTTTTCAGTATATTTTTCATTTTCTGTATTCTTTTTGGTTGCCGCATCAATATTCTATCGTACTGAAGTCAAACTCAACCGGGTCTTCAAGGAGACGGGGATTCATGCTGATATCAGTGGTCGGGAAGGGAAGCAGGAACTTGCTGTCATCGGTCAGATTGACTTTATAGGAATAGAGTTCAACCGATGACTCGTCAGCTGTTCCGAGGTAATACGGCCTCAGGTTGCCGTATGAGCCACGTTCCTGCTGGCTGATGATCTGCTTTGCGAGGGCGGGGTTGTAGTAATGAAGCCTCACCAGGTCATACCAGAATTCCCCCTCACAGGCCATTTCAAGCCTTCTCTCCTTAAAGATTTCGTCAAATGTGAGAGATGTCTCAGCATCTGCATTGGGAACTGATCTGTGATGAACGAGGTTAAAGAGCCTGAGAGCCTCTGCATCAGAGGTAGAGGCCTGGTTCCCGAGAACTGCCTCGGCATAGATGAGATAAACATCTGCAAGACGGAGAAGGTGAGTTGAGAGGCTGGTGGCCATCCTTTTGGATGCCGAGCCATACTCAGCCTTGTGATCTTCGGTATTGCCCACTATGTGCTTGACACAGTTGGCGCCTGTGCCGATACCGAAGGTTGCGCCGGCAACATTGTCATTATCATCCCAGGTGGCGGTGAATCCTCCCTTGTCTCTCCAGAAATAGGGGTAATAGTCACTGAACATCATCATTGTGGCCTTGCGCCTGGCATCAACATTGTTTCTTGATTTGCTTTTTGCATCATCGCCGAAGGCAAACTGAAGGTCAAGCGTCGGACCGGTCCATGTTCCCCATGAGTCAGCCATACCGGTAAAATTGTTGAGGGCGAGGTCTGACTGCAGGCTGTTCTGTGATGTCCACTGGTCAGAGGCTTCCCACTGCCAGGAGATCAGACACTCACTGTTGCGGTTCCCGGTTGATATGCGGAAGAGGTCAGCATATACAGGCTCGAGTGTCCTGCCACTCTGATTTACCACCTTGCCTGCGTATTCCCTGGCCTTGTCAAGGTCAGCCTGCACACGCGTGCCGGTCTGATTGAGACCCGAGCGGGTGAGATATACCTTTGCCAGCAACCCGTATGCTGAGTATTTATCAATTCTTCCCGGCGCATTTGATTCAGGAAGGAGGGTGATGGCCTTGTCAAGGGTACGGATGATATACTCATATACATCCTCAACCCTGTTCTTGTAAAGAGAAGTGGCAGTACCTGCCCCGATGATCCTGCTGTTGCTGTGAATAATCGGAACTGCACCCCAGCAACGTACAAGGTAAAAATAGGCCATGGCCTTCCAGACCATTGCCTCGCCGGTGACCGTATTTTTGGTGGCAGTGCTGACATCCGGCCCTGCCTTGGTTGCCACGTTTTCAATGACCGCATTTGCATGGCCGTTTACCAGCCAGAGAGAGTTGGAAGCGTTGGCAAGATTGGCATCCGTTCCGGTAAGGCTGAAGGAAGCATAGGGGTTCTCGGTGTTGCTCTTGTAAATGTTACCTGACATGACATCACCTATATCTCCCCAGCCCCTCTGGAAGTCATACCAGGGAGCGTTGTAAAGAACGTTGGCCGCCTGAATGCACTGCTCGTCCGTCTTGTAGAAACTGTCTATTGTATAAGAGTCTTCCGTCGGCCTGTCAAGGAACTCCTCACAACCACCTGCTATCAGCACGATAACTGAAAGAGCCAGTATCTTCTTGAAATTCAATATCTTTTTCATTGTCATTGATTTTCAATTGTTAAAGGGTGAAATTGAGCCCGAACGTGTAGGTGCGGGCTGCCGGATAGCGACCATTGTCAAGACCGAAAACAAAGTCATTTGTCTGGCTTGCTCCAATCTCCGGGTCCAGACCGGTATACTTCGTTATTGTCCACATATTCTGGAGGTTGAGATACACCTTCATGTCCTGCACACCTATCTTTCTTATGATGTTCTTCGGAAGATAATATGCAAGTGATATGTTCTTGAACCTGAGATATGAGCCGTCT
Source organism: Bacteroidota bacterium (assembly GCA_006227095.1). Classification (GTDB taxonomy): domain Bacteria; phylum Bacteroidota; class Bacteroidia; order Bacteroidales; family VadinHA17; genus SR-FBR-E99. Next base: position 3,987 of record SBFZ01000157.1, read on the forward strand.
TCTATGAAGCGGTCTGAGATCCTGATGTTATCGTTCGGATCGCCGGCCATGGCCCGGGGAATATCTGTATCCGGATTGGCGACACGCACATTGTCAATATCATTATACCATGCATTGATTGTTGTACCATATGCATTGACAAACGGGTAGGTCTTATCCGGATCGATGGGTTCCAGTTTCGCCCTGTCAACGGCAGTCTGCAGCTGATTGCTCCACGAACTGCTCATTTCCATCAGGGACCGGCCTACATAATTCATGATCTTATTGCCGTAGGAGCCGCTCATGTAAACTGTCAGCTCAATATTCCGGTAGCTGAATATATTGTTGAACCCGAATGTAAATTTGGGTAGGGGAGATCCGAGATATGTACGGTCAAGCTCATTGATGACTCCGTCAGGTTCGCCATTGGGACCTGAAAGGTCGGCGAATTTGATGTCACCGGGCCATATGGTGTACCTGGTAAAGTTGAAGTCGGCAGGGAATGCCTCCTGTCTCGGGCTTGCAAGTATGTCCTCCTTGTCAAGGTAAATGCCCTCAACCTGGTACCCGTAGAAGCTGTAGAGAGGCTGGCCCACCGTGCTGCGGCTTACAACGTCAGTCCACTGTCCGTAACCCTCAATGCTGGTCATCGTGGTGGTAAGGTCAAGCAGTCTGTTCCTGTTGAAGGTAAGCTGAAGGTCATTTTCCCATGTGAACCGGCCCACAACAGGGCGTGTATTGAGTGAAAACTCCAGCCCTCTGTTTTCAATCTCTCCGAAGTTGCCCATCGGCGGATTGAGTCTTATTGATGCATTGCCGCTGGTGCCCATGTATGAAGGAAGCTGCAGTTCCATCAGCATGTCCGAAGACTTTTTGATATACATATCCACCACGAGGCTGATCCTGTTCTGTACGAATCCGAGATCAAGACCAAGGTTCCACTGTTCCTGCTTCTCCCAGCCTACATACGGGTTGGCAAGGTTGGTCTGGCGGAAGCCCATTCCGAGGTTGGATGGCATCTTGTATATTGATGCACCCCAGCGATAACCACCTATGTTCTGGTTTCCGGTCTGACCCCATCCGGCACGCACCTTGAAATCGTTTACAACATCCTGCATGTTGGCCCAGAACTTTTCCTGGGACACTCTCCATGAACCTGAAACGGCATGGAACGGAGCCCATCTGTTCTCAGGCCCGAAGTTTGACGATCCGTCATATCTGAAAGTATAGGAGAGATAGTACCTGTCAGCGAATGAATAATTGGCACGGGCAAAGAACGAGGCTATTGCACCCGAACCAAATCCGGCATTGATAGCCATAGTCTTGGGATCACCCAGGCCGGGATGCTGAATGTCATTGCTGCTGAGTCCGTTGGCTGTACCGCTCAGGAACTCCCAGCTCCACTCGGAGGCTTCCTGCCCGAGCATGGCCGTGACATTGTGTCTTCCGAACTGGTTACTGTATGTCAGATAATTCTTTATCTGCCAGAAGAAATTCTGGTTTTTCTGCCACCGTGAGGTATTGGTACTGTTGACCAGGGTTCCATACTTGAAAGTGGGTGTAAAATGATAGGCGTTGGACCCTGACACCTCACCACCAAGCTCTGTACGCAACGTCAGCCCCTTGAAGAAGGTTATGTCAGCTGAGAAGTTTGCGTTCAGAAGGTTTTTCTTCAGCATGTTTGTTTCATCAAGCGCCTTGGCTATAGGGTTGATAAGACTTGGCGCACCCTCATAAACAAGGCCTGCCCATGATCCGTCTGCATTCCTTACCGGCACGTCAGGGGTAGTACGCATGGCGACGCTGATGACCCCCTCTGTACTGTTGTTGAGTGTCAGATTCTCATCCGTGGCTGAGTACATGATCCTGGAACCCAGCTTGAGCCATTTCTTCAGGTCAGCATCAAGGTTGACCCGGGCAGAATAGCGACTGAAATCTGTTCCAACCTGTGTACCATCCTGTGAAAAATATCCTCCCGAGACATAGTATTTTACCTTCTCGCTTCCGCCTGCTGCACTCAGCTGATGATTCATTACCGGGGCAGTCCTGAATAATTCATTCTGCCAGTTGGTCCCCTCCCCGAGAATTGAAGGATCACCGAACTCCACCCTCGGATCCCGTCCGTTGGTCTCAGCAGCCCAGTCATTACTGTATTCTGCAAACTCCCGAAGGTTCATCACATCAAGGCGTGCCACCTGCTCCTGAATACCATAATATCCCTCATAGGTAAACCTGGCATCACCCGTCTTGCCTGATTTTGTGGTTATCAGCACAACCCCGTTGGCCCCACGTGATCCATAGATTGCGGTGGCTGAAGCATCCTTGAGGATCTCCATTGAAACAATATCAGCAGGATTTATGCCTGACAATCCCGAGAAGGTCTGTACCGAGCCGTTCCCGAGCCTGTCGCCGAGGCCAATGCTGTGACCGCTCTGGCTGACATTCTGAACCGGTACCCCGTCAATCACATACAGTGGTTCTGCTGCCGCAGCCCTCACCGTTCCCTGTCCGCGTATACGGATTGACATTGCACCACCAGGCTGTCCTGATGTATATACCGCTGTCACACCTGCTGCCCGGCCCTGCAAAGCCTGGTCAAGATTGGCAGTCATGGCTGCGGCAAGCTGCTCACCCGTTACTGAGACTGACGCACCCGTCAGCTCACTCTTGCGCGCAGTACCGTAACCAACAACAACAACGGCATCTACCTCCTCGGCAGACATTGTCATAGTGATCGTCATGGAACCTGAGGAAATCGGGACCTCCTGTGTATCCATCCCGACGAAGGTGACTACAAGGGTGGTGGCATCAGAAGGCACCTGCAGCGAGAAATTCCCGCTGAGATCAGAAGCAGTTCCTATCGTCGTCCCCTTCACCACTACCGAGGCGCCGGGCAAGGCAGTATTTGTCTCGTCAACAACCTTCCCGGTAACAGTCCTCTGCTGCCCGAAAAGCATTGATGCTGACATTACAGCTGCCAGACAAATAAGAAAAGTTTGTCTTAAGAGTTTGTTTTGCATAGCTGTACAGTTTTAGGTGTTTAAAGTTACGCCAACATAACAGGGCAGCACTGATACTTTTTTGTCTCTTTATTGTAATTATTTGCTAATTCACCCCCTTAAAATGCATTTTCAGTCTTCCTTCGTGTATTATCTACACATAGCCTCATCAGCCATTATGATGTGATCTGCAGCCGGCCTGGCCCGAATTATTGGGAAATAGAGGTTAAATCATTGAATATAGA
>SBFZ01000091.1 GCA_006227095.1 Bacteroidota bacterium
TCGGGTGATACATCCATAATGAAGTTTACATGCAATGCCGGTTTACCCCTTACGGCCGCATAGGCATACTCTGCTATTTTTTTGCTCAGTGTGTCACCTTCGGAACTCCACTGGACCCTTGCGGAATCAAACTGGCAGACAGCCACACACTGACCGCACCCGGTACATTTGCTGTTATCGATAATTGCTATGCGGTCTTCACCGAGGTGTACGGCATCATGGGCACAGTTGATGACACACATGTTGCAGCCGGTGCAGTTTTTCCGGTAAATGACGGGGGGATTGCCGCTGTGAAGGAAGAGTTTTCCACCTACGGAAGCACATCCCATTCCCAGGTTCTTGAGAGCACCCCCGAAGCCTGTCTGTTCATGTCCCTTGAAGTGATTGAGGGAGATTATTATATCAGCATCGGCGATGGCCGTACCTATCATAGCTTTGGCTGTATGTTCAAGGTTTACTTCAACCTCACGGTAATCAGTACCCTTTATGCCATCACCGATAACCACATGACACCCGGCACTCAGAGGATTATAACCGTTTGAGAAGGCTGCCTCCAGGTGATCCGGGGCACACGACCGCTCACCGTGATATAGAGTGTTACAGTCAGTAAGGTATGGTTTCCCTCCCTTATCCCTGATCATCTCAGCAATACGGGCTGCAAAGTTGGGTCTGAGGTATGCCAGGTTGCCCGGCTCGCCGAAGTGCACCTTGATGGCAGTCATCTTGCGGCTGAAATCGATCTTTTCAAACCCTGCAGCCTTCACCAGCCTCTCCAGCTTCTTCAGCAGGTTCAGCGAGGGGGTGGTGCGCATATCGGTGAAATATACCTCCGAAGGTTCCATGATTAATTAAAACGTATACTGTCAGACGTTAAGTATGTCAATGATGTCAACCAGGTGCTGGTTCAGCCCCTTGTGCTGTTTTACGGCTTTCCTGAACGGAACCAGCACTATTTCATCATTCTGGAGTCCTACCATAACGCTCTGCTGACCGTCGAGGAGAGCCTCAACCGCAGCGTTGCCCAGCCTGCTGGCGTTTACACGGTCGAGTGCTGATGGTGATCCGCCGCGCTGCAGGTGTCCCAGGATGGCCACTCTCACCTCATAGCCCTTCAGTTGCGGTTTCAGCCTTTCGGCAAGAGCTATGGCACCACCCTCCTCGTCACCTTCGGCCACGATGATGATGTTGCTTGATTTCTTTCTCTTGTTCCCCGTCTCAATCATCTTGGTAATGTCACGGGCTTCACCCTTTATTTCAGGCATGATAATGGCTTCGGCACCGCTGGCGATACCGCTGAAAAGTGCGATATGGCCTGCTTCTGCACCCATCACCTCGACGAAGAACATGCGGTTGAGGGCACTGGCGGTATCACGTATCTTGTCAACGGCTTCAACAACGGTGTTCAGGGCTGTATCATAGCCTATGGTGTAATCAGTACCGTAAATGTCATTGTCAATCGTTCCGGGGACACCTACGAACGGGATATTATGCTCTTCGTTGAACAGGCTGGCACCCTTGAACGAGCCGTCACCACCTATCACAACCACTCCGTCAATTCCGGCTGCCTTCAGGTTGTCATATGCGATCTTCCTTCCCTCCGGAGTCCGGAAGGCTTCGCACCTTGCTGTCTTAAGTATTGTTCCGCCCCTCTGTATTGTGTCGGAAACCGAGTGTGCGTATAGTGGTTTGAAATTGGCATTTATCATTCCCTGGTAGCCGTGCCTTATGCCAACCACCTCAAGCCCGTTGTAAATCGCAGTGCGGGTTACGGCACGTATTGCAGCATTCATGCCGGGCGCGTCTCCGCCTGATGTGAGAACGCCTATCTTCTTAATTTTCGCCATTGTAGAAATTATTTTTTTGACGGTGCGAAATTACTACAATTTCAGGCATTAACAATTCAAGAAATTAACAATATCATTTACCGGCAATGGTTTCTGCAACTTTCTGTATCAGCCAGCGCGGGGTGGAGGTGGCACCACATACCCCTGCACTGGATGCACCCTCAAACCATTTGAAATCAATCTCTTCAATGGTGGAGATGAAATGTGAGCGGGGATTCTCCTTCGTACACACCTCAAAAAGCATCCGTCCGTTTGAGCTGTTTCTTCCACTGACAAAAATTATGACATCATGCTGCCTGGCGAATTCCCTCAGCCTCGGCTCCCTTCCCGATACCTGTCTGCAGATGGTGTTATGCACCTTCAGGTTTGTTGCAGGCAGGTCAGGAGAGACCTGTTCCATGTTAAGCCTGATGATCTCAGCCACTACTTCGTACTGCACCTTGCTTTTGGTGGTCTGGGAGAAGAGGAAGACCGGCCTGGTGTAGTCAATACGGTCCAGGTCGCCCTTGCCGGTAATCAGGATTCCGGTAGGGCCGGCAGCCCCCATAAGCCCTATTACCTCTGCGTGGCCTTCCTTGCCGTAGATCACTATCTGCCCTTTTTGCTCACGCGAGAGCTCGGCCACCTTTCTTATCTTTTCCTGCATTGAGCGCACTATGGGGCATGTGGCGTCAATTATGGTTATGTTGTTTTCGCGGGCTTTCTCATATGTAGATGGGGGTTCACCGTGTGCCCTTATCAGTACCTTGCAGTTGTGAAGCCTCTCAAACTCATCCTGGGTGATGGTCCTGAGGCCCAGTGCTGTCAGGCGTGCCACCTCGATATCATTATGTACTATCTCCCCGAGACAGTAGACCTGTTCCCCGTCACGAAGGGCATCCTCGGCAATTGAAACGGCATTCTCAACGCCGAAGCAGAACCCTGATCCCTGTTCTACATCAACTTTCATTCATCCTCCTTCTGTAAAGCTCCCTGAACCATATCATCTGTTCTTCGGGAGTCATCTCACTGTTGTCGAGAATAACCGCATCTTCTGCGCGGCGGAGGGGACTTGCCTCCCGTGAGGAGTCAATGCGGTCACGTTCGCTCAGATTCCTCATGACTGCATCGAAGTCGGCCGGCAATCCCTTGCTTACCAGTTCGAGATATCGTCTCTGTGCCCTTACCTCGGGACTGGCAGTCATGAATATCTTCAGCTCTGCATCAGGGAATACCACTGTGCCTATGTCACGGCCATCCATCACCACTCCCCCTCCGGTACTCAGGGCACGCTGCAGTTCAACAAGCCTGGCCCTCACTCCGGCGATGGTGCTCACCGGGCTCACATTCTCTGATACCTCCCGGTCACGTATCTCCCGCTCAACCATCTCACCGTTAAGGTATGTCACCGGGTAGCCTGTCTCACGATCAGGCCTGAAGGTAATGGATATCTCCGGCAGGATCTCAAGAATCCTCTTCTCGTCAGCAATCCCCTCCGCAACCAGTCCGCGTCGCAGTGCAAAAAGCGTAACAGCCCGGTACATGGCCCCGGAGTCAATGTAAATGTATCCCAGTTCCCTGGCTATGGCTTTCGCGAAGGTGCTTTTGCCGCACGATGAGTATCCGTCAACTGTAATTATTATTTTCCTTTCTTTTGTCATTTTCTTCGTTATCATAAAACGAGTCGCCACTGTAATGGTTCAGAAAAATTCACTTTTTAAATATCAGTTCGGGTCTGAGTGTCACGGTAAAGTGATTGGAGCCGCCGGCAGGGTGGAAGGCGTCATGGGCATAGGCCAGGTCAAAGGCTTTTGTACGAATGCCGAAGCCGGCAGTAAAGCCGGCCATTCCTGTTCTCTGTCCGGTTCGCATCTCAGCCCTCCGCTGGTAGTTCAGCCCTGCACCTATCCAGAATGACTCCGACGGGAGTATCTCAGCGCCGAGAGCCAGGTGCCTGAGGATATCTTCCCCGAATCCGCCGGGGCCGGTATCATCTTCAGTGTCATAATCGTAGGTCATGTCTGGTTTTTCCAGGTGCCTGGCCGTCAGGGTGAATCTGAAAGGCGCATGAGCCAGTCTTTTCGAGGCACCGGCGATGATCTCGAATGGCAGTGGTTCACCGCCATTGCCGGTGTAGCTTCTTAGCTGGAAGCCGGCATTGCGGATGACCAGTCCTGCGTCAAGCAACAGATCTTCATTGTGATATGAGGCGCCTATGTCAATGCACAATCCTGCAGAAAAGTAACTCTCGAGATGGGAGATGACAGGTTTCAGGTTGGCGCCGATGGTGAAGGAGGAGTCAATCTTCCATGACCAGATAATATTAAGTGCATATTCTCCGGCACTGAAGCTTCCGGTGATGTTTCCTGCCGCATCAGCCTCCGTGAAGTTGCCATAGCTGATGAAGCTGATCCCGCCGGCGAATGTGCCTGCCGTTTCAGTATGGTGTGCCCAGGAGGCATAACCATATGTGATGCCTGCAACCCAGGTGGAGAAACTGAGGGAGATGTCATTGTGCATTGTGGCATTCAGCAATGACGGGTTATAATAAGGGAGGCTCAGGTCACTCCGTGATGATGAAACAGTTATCCCGCCCGTGGCATTGACAAATGCAGAATGACTGAGGTTGAGAAACTCATAGGTGTTGTCTCCCCCGGTCTGGCTTCGTGCCGGCAATGTCATCATGATAAAAATGAGAAGAGCCGGTGACCGTGCCTTCAGGGCAGTGATCAACCGGGACGGGCAGAGGTATGTGAGCCTCATCGTCATTCGGTAAATGCCTGTATCGGGAGCCCCTTGCCTCATCGCCCTGCGGATTGGAAACAAAGATAGTATTCCCGGGGAAAATCAAGGGTCTGCCTGCTTATTTCAGCCGTGTCAGGCACTCCTTCCGGCAAAGTCGGTATCAATGACAGTCTGCCTGTTTTTTCCCGCCTGGGAGAGAAACAGCCCGGCTATGACCACCGCCATCCCCACACCATTTCTTACGGTCAGCCTGTCTCCCACGATAAGGAAGGCAAAGATGGCAGTAAATACCGGGATAAGGTTGCTGAAGATATTGGCACGCGCTATACCCACATGCCTTACTGAATAAGCAAAGAGCACAAAGGCTCCGCAGGAGGCGAAGATGGCCAGAAGTATTATTGAGCCAAAGCTCTTCGCAACAAAGCCTGTAGAGATTAAATCCTTGAGATCAAGGAGAATGAATAAAGGGAGAAAGAGAATAGCCCCGATGATGTTCTGAATATTTACGATAGTGACCGGGTCATAATCATAGGCAAGTTTGTGAAGCATCATATTATAACCTACGGCTGAGATCACTGCAAGCAGCATAAGTGCCAGCCCCCTGGGATTCATGGTGATGCTTCCGGTGCCGGAGGTGATGAATATCAGGACACCTATAAAGGAAATTATGACGCCCGCATAGTTGATGAGCTTAAGGCGCTCACGGTAAATAACCCATGCAAAGATTACGGCAAAGACAGGTATTGTGGAGATGATTACCGATCCTACGGTTGATGAGACATATGTCAGGCCGAAGCTCTCTCCAAGGAAGTAGAAGAAAGGTTCAAACAACGCCAGCAGGAGAAAGTACTTGCGATCGCCCTTCTTTACCGGGGTGAACCGTCCGGTGATCCAGAGAAACCCCGAGAGGAAGACAATCGCTATGCAAAGCCTGATGAATACGATGGCAACAGGGTCATAGTCGCGGTTCGCAATCTTGAACCATACAAATGAGAAAGACCAGAAGATCATGGATAGAACCAGCGCTGCGTATGGTTTGCCTTTCATCGGTGCAACAGAAAAATGAATGATTTTACCGGCGGCGAAATTAACTGATTTTTCGATACCTGTGGCGATGTATCGCATAATGCCGGGAGAGGTTTCGAACGCAATTGCCGGGAATCCGGGAATTATACAATAAAGCGCAGAATATCAGATAAATGAGGATTAATTTTATTTCGACCGCAATTCTCAAATTTAAAATTATCCCGTTTTGCCGTATTGTTTTATTATTATATTTGCCACTTCAAAAGCGAGAATGAGATGAACGGAATCAAGATCGTTGTACTTGCAAAGCAGGTTCCGGACACGCGCAATGTGGGGCCTGATGCCATGAAGGCTGACGGCACTGTCAACAGGAGCGTGCTGCCTGCTATTTTCAATCCCGAGGATCTTAATGCCCTTGAACAGGCTTTGCGTATCAAGGAGCGTTATGAGGGGGTAACGGTGACACTGCTTACCATGGGTCCGGTGAGGGCTGCGGAGATTATCCGCGAGGGGTTATACCGTGGTGCTGATGATGGTGTGCTTCTTACTGACAGGGCTTTTGCCGGTTCAGACACGCTTGCCACGTCATATGCCCTTGCACTTGCAGTGCGGAGGCTTTCGCCCGACCTTGTTATCGGAGGGCGTCAGGCCATTGATGGTGACACTGCACAGGTGGGGCCGCAGGTGGCGGAGAAGCTGGGCTGGCCACAGGTCACCTACGCTGAAGAGATGCATTTTGAAGGCGAAAGGCTCATCATACGACGCAGGCTTGAGAGGGGTGTTGAGACAGTCTCGGCCCCGTTGCCGCTGGTAGTGACGGTAAACGGTACAGCTCCCGCATGCCGCTACCGGAATGCCAGGCTGGTGATGAAGTACAAGTATGCACGAACTGATACGGAGCTTCAGGCAGAGAGTGCTGACTATATTGCCGCAAGCCGGCCCCTGATGAAGATCACCGAGTGGGGTGTTGATGCAATCGGCGCTGATTCTGAACAGCTTGGACTTTCCGGATCACCTACCAAGGTGAAGGAGATCGAAAACGTCATTCTCCAGTCAAAGGAATCAAAGCGGCTGACAGCCACAGATAAGGAAATTGAATCCCTTGTCAGGGAGTTGCTGGAGAATCATACAATTGGTTGATTAACGGAATAAATATACCTGCAGTGAACAATCTATTTGTCTTTTGCGAGCTTGATGAAGGGAGACCGGCCGATGTCAGCCTTGAGTTGCTGACAAGGGGAAGATCCCTGGCCAACACCCTTGGCTGCCTTCTGGAGGCCGTAGTCCTGGGCAGCGGACTCGATGGAATTGAGAATGAGCTCTATCCCTATGGTGTTGACGTGGTGCATGTGGGCGATGACCCGCTGCTTGAGCACTACCGTACCATGCCGTACACCTCTGTAATCACAGGTTTATTCAGGCAGGAGCAGCCACAGATAGCTTTGATGGGAGCCACCAGCACCGGCCGTGACCTTGGCCCCAGGGTCTCCTCGGCATTGCACAGCGGGCTGACAGCTGACTGCACCAGCCTCGAGATAGGTGA
>SBFZ01000243.1 GCA_006227095.1 Bacteroidota bacterium
GAGATAGACATGGCGAATACCAGGGCGGAAGCAAATGTGACAGGCATTGCTGCTGACAGACCTCCCAGGTCACTGATGTCATTCCTGCCAGTCTGTCTTTCGATGGCACCGGCTGCCAGGAAGAGTCCGCTCTTGTAGGTTGCATGGTTGATCATATGAAAAAGACCGGCTACAACTCCCAGGATTGATCCTATTCCAAACCCAAGGATCATATAACCTACCTGGGAGACGGCATGATATCCCAGCAGGCGCTTGTAGTCGTGCTGCATCAGGGCCATCAGTACGGCAGTAATGATTGTGAGTACTCCGGCAGACAGGAGAACAAGTTTCATCCCGTCACTCAGAACAAACATGTCACCTGTAATCCTGGCAAGGAAATATATACCCAGCAGTTTGTCCAGTGAAGCCGGAAGGAGGGCTGATGATGTTGCCGGTGAATTCTCAGCGAAATCAGGCACCCATGTGTGGAACGGAAATGCCCCTGCCTTGGTGAAGCTGCCAATCATAAGGGCGAGGAAGGCAGTAATATTCAGTATGTTGACAGTGTCAAGCGAGATGTTGTTGATGCTCAGTGTGTCAGTTAGTCTCCAGAGGAGGGCTATACCCAGCAGCATAAGGGTATCTGACGCCCCGATGAGTATCATGGTCTTTTTCGCGGCAGCTGAGCTTGCCTCATCCCTTCCGGGAATGAGCTTGTACAGGGTGATTCCCAGTATTCCCCAGAAGATGACAAAGAGGATAAGGTTATCGGCGAGCACTGCCCCGTATGAACACCCCAGCGTAAGAAGGAACCAGGAATAGAAATGGCTGACACGCCTTGATTTATTGTAAACCAGTGAATAAACCAGGATCAGAAGCGAAAGGACACTTATTGACAGCACTATCAGTTTGCTGAGGCCGTCAACCGTGAAGGTCACGTACTCCCCGGCCTTCTGCAGGAGATCCAGGCTCATGAAAGTCATGCAACCCCTGATGATCAGGTCGCCCTGGGGCACCATCTGGGGCGCGGTTGACCAGAGGCCGACGGATATGTACCCCAGGTAAAGGGTCACGGCCAGGGCTGCCAGTCCCTTTGCAAGCTGGAACCTGTCAGGTATCACAAACAGCAGCAGTGCCGCAGCCAGCGGGACTATAATCAGCATCTGCAGCAGCACGCATGCGGAATTCTCTGCCAGTATTACCAGTAACTCATTCATGACCTGCATTTGATTTCCTGATTTCACCTGTTCTCTTCAGGGAGATATTGATAAGTTCATTTGCACTGAGGATCTTTTCTCCCGATGAAACATCATAGGCAGCGGCCATTCTTTCAGTGCAGCAGTAGCACGGGTCAACGGCGGCGAGTGAGATGGTGGCATCAGCAATGGTCTGACCGATGCATGATTTTTTAAACGTGGCAATATTCGTATAGCTCGGGGCCCTTATCTTATGCCTGGCCGGTGAATTGGAGCCGTCAGAAACCACGAAGTGGAATACTTCTCCGCGGGGAGCCTCAGCGCGGCCGGTTCCTATTCCGGGGGGGATGTCATTAATCTTCAGAGCCACATTGCCCTCTTCCATCTTCTCAAGAGCGTCAATGCACTGTTCAATGATTGAGGCAGACTCGTACATCTCCAGGAGCCTGACTTCAGCCTTGGCAAAGACGTCTCCGGCCTGTGCCGTTATTACCTTCCAGTTTACGAGGGGATAGGCAGCATACGGATCGTCCCTCCTGACATCTATGTCAACTCCTGATGCCCTGGCAGTGGGGCCGACGGCTGCATAATCAAGAATATCCTGCCTGGAAAGAACCCCTACACCCTTTGTCCGTGCATGGATGACCGGGTCATCCATCACTGCTCCGGTCAGCAGGTCAACTTTTTTGCGAATTACAGACATCTCCTTCCTGATTGCCGGTATCTTGTGGTTCTCAATGTCACGCCTTACGCCACCCACCTTGAACATTGCATAGCTGTTCCTGTTGCCGGTGATCATCTCAAAGAGGTCCAGGACAGGTTCACGATACTTCCAGGCCCACATGAACACAGTGTTGTACCCGAGGAAATGGCCTGCAAGACCTACCCAGAGAAGGTGACTGTGAATACGTTCCAGTTCGCCGATGACTGACCTGATATATTTTGCCCTGTCTGTAATCTCAATGCCGGCAATCTCCTCAACGGCATTGGCAAAGGCGAACGGGTGAGATGTGGAGCAGATGCCGCATATACGTTCAACGAGGAAAAATACCTGGTCATACGTCTTTGATTCACTGAGCTTTTCTATGCCCCTGTGATTATACCCTGTCTCCCATTTGATGTCGGTGACTATTTCACCGTCACAGTACAGCTTGAACAGCTCAGGCTCTTCCTGCAGCGGGTGGTATGGTCCTATCGGTATCAGTGTCTTTCTGCCCATTGTTTCCCGGGTGTTATTTGAACTCTTTCCTGTATGGGAAGACATCGTCAGCCCAGTTCCCTTCCGAGATCAGTTTCTCCTGGTTGGGGTGGTTGAGGAAGTTGATTCCGAAAAGTTCGTGCATCTCCCTTTCAATCCAGTTTGAGGCGCTGAACATATTGGAAAGCGATTCAATATGTGGTTTATCACTGCTGAGGATCACATGAAGGCTTAGTATAATTCCGTCAGGGTCAAGGCTGAAGTGGTAGTAGATTTCGAATCCCCGTTTAGTATGCAGGGCTGAGGCAATTATGAACCTGTACCCTTCAGTTCTGTACAGGTATTCAGAGACGTTGAGGATGGCTGAAGGACTGATTGAAACGATGCCCCGTCTTCCCTCAGAGAGGTCGACCCCGAGGGTGTCACTGCTGAATTTCTCGGCCAGTTTGTTTATGACTTCATCTGTTTTCATTCGGCTGTCATCCTTTTTTTCCTGCCAGTTTGACGATACCTGAAATTATTGCCTCCGGTTTTGGCGGGCAACCCGGGATATATGCATCAACCGGTATTATTTTGTCTACGGGTCCGGCGAAGGTATTTCCTTCGGCGAATATGCCCCCGGTACATCCGCAAGCGCCTATTGCCACCACCAGGAGAGGCTTTGGTGCCTGATTGTACAGATCAAGGAGGCGGTCCTTGTCACGGCGGTTTATTGAACCGTTGACAAGGAGCACGTCAGCATGCCTGATACTGCCCACCAGCAGGATGCCGAACCGTTCGAGGTCGTGTCTCGGGGTAAGGCAGTCAATGATCTCGATATCACAGTTATTGCATGATGCCCCACCGAAGTGAAAGACCCAGAGCGATTTCCTGAAGCAAAATTCCTTGAAGCCCACGGTTCCTTTTTTTATAATCCGAATGCGGCCAGCACAATTGCAATCACCACAAGCAGGTTCATCCAGAGAAGGAAGAATGATGATGCCTGCCTGATCTTCAGCCTCGGGTTGGTATTCCTGATGAGTGTTACCAGAAGCACTATTGCCACTATCTTGAGGATGAGCCACAGTATACCTGTTCCGTTGGTCATCCCGTTCATGAGGAGCGCAACAATAAAGGCCGGCAGAATGAACAGCATGATGTATTTTGCCAGCCTGATCATCGCATATGGAGGTCCTGAATACTCGATATATATGCCTGAAGCCAGTTCTGCTTCAGCCTCCGGCATGTCAAACGGAACCAGGCCAAGCTTGGCCTGGATACAGAATACGCCGGCTATGAAGAGAAGCACGCCTGAGATACTCCCGATAAACGGTGAGCCGGCCTGCTGTGCCGCAATGATACTGTCAAGGTCGAACTTCTGTCCGCTCTTCATTATCACGGCGGCCACAACAAGAAGAAAGGTGAGTTCATAGCTGATTATCAGCTTCATCTCGCGTGAGGCACCCACGGCAGCCAGGGGGTTCCCTGATGCCAGGGAGCCAATGATATAGGAAAATGACGGCAGGGTGAGGAGATAGAAGATGACGATGACGTCTCCCCTGAATCCTGTTTCGATGTTGAACAGTGGCAACAGGATAAACAGACCTGCCATTGCTGCTCCGAAGACAGCCAGGAGGGGTGCCAGCAGAAACACAAACCCTGAGCCCTGGGCAGGGAGTATTGTCTCCTTTACCAGCAGAAGCTTGAAAAAGTCATAGAATGGCTGCAGCAGTGGAGGACCTTTGCGGAACTGCACCCTGGCGGTAATCTTCCTGTCAAACCATGAGAGCAGGCCCCCGGCTGCTGCCATGAAGATCAACCCCGGAAAAACAAGGAAATAAAAGAGGTAAACCGCCATATGCTTTCCCTTTACTCTTTTTCAGTTACATACATATAATCCTTAATGAGCACCCTTTCATTGAGTTCCCAGATGTACTCATCAGGCTTTTCTCCCTCACTGGTGAACCTTGCCGTACCGGGAGGGCATGCTTCCACAAACTTCCTGGCCTCTTCATGATCATGAAGATCATAAAAGAGATCCTTGTTGCGATGATGCCTGAAGAAATCAGTCATTATCGTGCCGAAGGGACATATAGTCACGCACGATTTGCATGAGATACACAGGTTTGTATGCCTTTTTATGATACCCTCCCCGTCCTTCTCCAGCGCATCTGCAGGGCAGACGGCAATGCAGGGGGCATCTTCGCACCTGCGGCATGTAAACCTGAACAAAGCCAGTTCCCGTATTGACCTGAGCCCCCCGGTACTGCCCGGGACGGCACAAAGCGCCTCCGGCAGTTCCAGTGAGGGGTTGCGGATCATCGCTGCCCTCAGTTCAATCATATCTATCAATACCTTCATCAGTCAACGGTTCTAAAGATTCAGCTGGTTCATGAGCTGGAACCTTGTGTCACTCAGCCGGTGAGAAATCGTCTGCGCAATCTTCGACATGGTCTTGAAGCCAAAGTCGCAATCCTTCTCAATTTCCGCATCAAGCTTCCTGGCATCAATGGAAATGACTTTTGCCGGTGTTACGGCAATCACCCATGCTGTGGAAATATACGGGTAGAAGACTGCTGACCATGAAAAGAGATGACCTTCCTCAATTGATCCAAGATGTATCCTCTTGTCGGGAGGCACCGTTATCCCCAGCGAGAGTGAGCCGGAGAGCAAAACGAAAACCTCTGAAAGCTCATCATACTGGTCAAAGATTATCTCCTTTACCCGGAACTCCCTTACAGAGGAGATCGCGGCAATCTTACCGAGCTGTTCATCGGTATATTTTTCGAAGAACCTGATCTGTTTCAGGCTGTTGATTTCAACCGTCATGACATTGCCATTTATTTTACTTCCAAATCTCCGGGCTGTGTTTTATCTCATTGTAGGTAAATACCGGCCCGTCCTTGCAGACGAAGAACTCGCCCATCATGCAGTGCCCGCACTTGCCCAGGCCGCATGACATGTTCTTTTCCATCGAGAGGTAGATCTGGTCATCGCGGTAACCCATCTCAAGAAGCCTTATGGTTCCGAATTTCATCATAATGGGCGGGCCGCAGACCACAGCAACAGAGTTGTCAATATTTACACGCACATTGTCAAGCAGTTTTGTTGCCACTCCCACGGGGCCGTCCCATTCATCATCGGTTACATCAACGGTCCTGTAGGCTTCAAACTTGTCAATGCTGTTAAGCCTGCTGAAAAGAGGCTTGTAGATGCAGTCAGCCGGCGTTTTGGACCCATAGCAGAGTATCACTTTTTCCAGGTCGGCCTTCATATGCTCGAGGGTGAACAGGAGAGACCTGATGGGAGCGAGGCCGCAGCCTCCGCCGAGTATCAGTACCTCCTTCCCGCTGAACCGTGTTACCGGATAGCCTCTTCCGTACGGGCCCCTGATGCCCATTACAGCACCGGGCTTCAGTTCGTGCATTATTCCGGTGACGTAACCGGTCTTCATCACCGTTACCTCCAGCCTGTCAGTCACCAGCGGTGATGATGATGGTGTGAAAGGGGCTTCTCCCACACCCTCCACTGAGAGTTCAATGAATTGTCCTGTTCTGAAGATAAACTCTTCATCAGGGATCAGCACGAAGGTTTTGATCAGTGGAGACTCTTCAATGACCTCTTCGAGGGTTGCCCTGAGAGGCTTATATATATTATTGTGTTGACCGGCCATACTGATCGTCAGATGAGTTCCATGAACATTTCATTCTTGCTGATCTTTCCTATGCATGCCTCAATGCATCTCCCGCAGCCTGTGCAGGCCAGGGAACTGAACTTCTGAGGTCTCCAGACATACTTGCACATGTACCTGTTGCGAAAACGGTCAGGTAGTGCAAACAGCGCATCCTCGCCACCGGCAACCCTTTCAAAGCCGGGGTACTGGCAGGCATCGGTCTGTTTTACCTTTTCAAAATCAGGCCTGTCAATCAGGAGGAAGCAGGTGCAGGTGGGACAGATGGTTGTACAGGCCCCGCAAGAGACACACCTTGAGGAATACTTTTTCCAGATCTCCTTGTTTGCCCTGAGTACAAGCTCTCCTGTGGTTTTGTAATCAGGCAGATTCCTGTTCATGCCGGCAAGAAGAACCTCAGTCTGACTGTGCCTCTTCTCAGCAAAGGACATTTTCCCGTTTTCCCCGACCGGAACAGCTCCTGTCAGCTGCCCTGCAAATTCACTGCCCCGTTCGGAAATAACCCTCAGGAATATTTCATCACCTTCTGAAAGCAGTGAAATGTCAGCCTTATCGGTCGCATAGGGCTTAACACCATACGAGGTGCAGTGACAATGCTCATTTACAGAATAGCAGTCAGAAGCAATGATCAGCGTGCTCTTCCTTCGCTCCCTGTAAAAGGGGTCAGTGAAATCCTCATCAAGGTAAATCTGGTCAAGCAGCCCTAACGCCTCCACATCACAGTTTGGCACACCTATGATTATTCTGGACCCTGCTTTGCCGCCGAATGAAGAGACATTCTCCCTGACAGGCAGGAAAAAATTCTTGAGCGGCGTTGCAGGCTTGGGGGTGTTATAGGCTATGTTCTCAGTATGATCATGATTGAAAAACTCATAATCAATGCTGTATTCATCCTTCACCGGAACAAAGATGTCATGTGAGGTGAGCAGTTTTTCCAGTGAACGGTGCCAATCTTCCTTTTTAATGCTTATGTAATACATTTTATGTGAGAAGATTCACATAATAAAATTAGATGTGCAATCAACACAAGTCAAATTTTTTTTCTCCTTCACCTTACCGTTATTTCCGGCGATTTTATTAACATAT
>SBFZ01000125.1 GCA_006227095.1 Bacteroidota bacterium
TACTCATCCTTCATTTCATTCAGATCCTGCTCAAGCATCTCTGTTGCCAGGCTGTTCAGGGCTATCCTGTATTCCAGTAAACTTATCTCCTGCCCATATTCATTTATAAGCTTTTCCCTGAGATTAAGCTTCTTTCCTATTACCCTGAGTTCATTAAGGTTTTCCGTCTTCTGTGTGGCAGTACTTTTCAGCATCCGGTCAACATACTCTATCTCCTGAAGGTTCTTCTTCCTCATCTCCTCCAGCTCAGACCTCGACTGGCCCCTGACGGCAACGACAGAAACAATTATCAGAATCAATATGTTAATTCCGTATTTCACAGCGATTCCCTCTTATATTCCGGCAGGTTGAAAGGTATGTCAGAATCATACCCGTATATCAGATCACTGATTGAAAGTTTCACGTGAAACATTCCGCTTTCTTCTCTCATTTCAATCCGGGCAGGATACTTAATATCTCCAGTCATAATGAAATTTCCGAAGTTCATTGAAATATTATGGCCGGTGCCGGCAGACTCAATATTTTCCGAACAAATCTTCATTTCATCAAGGCATATGGAAATTACACGCGTGAATGCCTCATATTGTGTCGAAACCGTTACCATGTTGTCATGTTCGATCCTGAAATTACCTTCCGTCTCAGACGGCATGTCCCCTACAAGTATATTCAGAAAATCTTCCGGCATTCCGTTTTTCTTCAGGAATTCCGCCTTCCTGCCGGTATATACTGTTTTATTAATTCTGTCAATTGCAGCAATATCATTCCCGACCATAAGTATCCTGACAAGCTCGATTCCGAGTGGTCCCCTGACCGAAGCAACAAAATCCCCCCTGTTGTTGAGTTTCGCATTCAATCCGAACCTGCCATCAAATTCAGTACTCTCGAGTTCTATTGTACCTTTCCTGATTTCAAATCCTCTGCCGGCGATATTATATCCGTATACCGTTGTTACAACACTGTTAAGGTTCAACGCACCGGGGCCGCCGGAGGTTTCTGCGGACCTTCCCTTCCTGAAGGCGGAACATCCACCCAGTATTATTATCAACGACAGTAAAAGCCAGTATTTTATCTTGCCGTACATTTCAATATCTCTTCCTCAAGGTATTTCTTTGAACTATCCTTTTCGAGTGATTCCTTCCAGTAGACTATGGCGTCATCACAATCTCCAAGCGCCTTTTTTATGTAGCCCATATGTTCAAGCAGCTCGGGGTCTCTCTCTCCTCCCGCTTCAAAAACAGCATTCATCACCCTGTGTGCTTCCCTGTATTTCTTCATTTTATAAAGGACCCACGCATATGTATCCATATAGGTTGGGTTGGTTCCCTCTGTTTCCATGACCTTTTCAGCCATTTTCAGAGCCTTTTTCAAATCCCTGTTTCCCTCTGCAAGAAAATATGCATAGTTATTCAGGATCAACGGATCATCAGGTGATAATGAGAGTGCTTCCTCATAAACAGCATAGGCACCATCGAGGTCCTTCGTCCTGTACTTCAGATCACCTGTCATAGATAATACCTGTACTCTTATTTCATCATTGTTTCCTGCAAGAATAAGGGCCTTTTTCAGTTCTGCATCCGCCACCTCATACTCACCAAGTTCCATTGCTGAAATCGCATAATATATCTTTCCCAGAAGGCTGCGGTTATTCTCCCGGGAGTATACTGACGCCAGATCATACATCTTCCTGTAATCCTTCAGATCTGCATAAAGTATCAGCAACCTCTCCCTGAACCAGAAACCGGGTTTTATCTCCCTGACTATCTCTTCCAGCCGTTTGACGGCCTCATCCTTCATTCCGGCCGCCTCATAGACTCCCGGCCTCAATGACATTATTTCCTCATCACCCGGGTATCTCCCTTCAAGAACCATAAGACCATCCAGAAGTATCGCTGTATTATCCATTACAAAGACAGAATCACCTGCGAGTCTCTGCGCTATGGCAATCTTCCTTTCCCTCTCAACTATATCACTTTTAAATACATTATCAAGAAAGACAGAAATTCCGCTGTATTCCTTCCTGTTTACCAGGCTCATAAGGTATATAAGCTGCGTTTCTATGTCTTCCGGGTTTCCCTCAATTATTTGCCGGTAAATACTATCACTTTTCTCCTTCTTCCCTTCCTCGTAGTAAATATCAGCCAGCAGCGCCCTGTACCTGGTTTCTTCCGGACTCCTGCCGAGGAGTGCCTCCGTTCTGGCTGCAGCTTCATTCAGTTTATTCTGATTAATGAGTCCATATATCATCATCAGGGACATATCAGGTGTCAGGGCTCCATCACGATCAATCAGCCTGAACAGGGAATCTGCCTTTGTCGTCTCCCCCTTTTCTGCGTAGAGACCCGCAAGTATGCCGTTAACCTCAACTGCCTGACTGTCTGCTTTCAGTGCCCTCCTAAAGTATATGATGGCTGAGTCTTTCATCTCATATTGAGTGAACAATGAACCTGAGGCAAGCTGGTACCAGTAATTCCCGGGGTCGAGCCTTGCAGCACGTGAGGCATACTGTACCGACTTGCTTCCCATTCCGGCAGCTGAATACATCTGTGCAAGTTCAAACCATGGAACAGCCCTTGAGGAGTCGATTTCTATACATTTTTCAAACAGGGTGGCCGCTTCGTTCAAATCTCCAACATACTTCTGTCTCAAAGCCTCCGAAAGAATATAGTCATACCGGTTGTCAGCCCTGCTGCCCTCGTCCCTGCCGGTTAAAGGGGTAACGCTTCTTCTGGAACAACCAGCTGCTATAAGCAGAACTCCGGATAGTATTATGAAAACCCTCATCTTCTTCCCGAGTGACCGAATCCACCCTCTCCCCTTTCAGTGTTGTTGATAGAATCACTTTCAATCAGCTCAGCCCTTGCATGCTCTGAAACAATCATCTGTGCAATTCGGTCTCCGTCATTGATGGTAAAATCATTATCTGAAAAATTAATCAGAATGACACCTATTTCTCCCCGGTAGTCTGCATCAATTGTTCCCGGTGAATTCAGTACCGTAATGCCATGTTTCAGAGCAAGGCCGCTACGTGGCCTGACCTGCGCCTCGTAACCTTCGGGCAGTTCAATATATAGCCCTGTGGGAATGAGTTTTCTCTCCATCGGCTTCAGTGTTACCGGGCCGGCGGTAAACGCCCTCAGATCCATCCCGGCTGAGTGTGCTGTTTCATAAGCCGGCAGGGGATGTGTTGATTTGTTTACTATCCTGATTTTCATTGACCTCTTTTAAACAATAACGTAAAGTATTTATCCTTCTTTTCTGCCACGGCAAAGAAAATGAAAAGGAGCAGAGTGTCAACCCCGATGTTCACAATTTTGTTCTCCCCCGCAAGCAGTCGAGACGCTACCAGCAGTGCCACGGCAAGCATCATATAGAGGAAAATCTTCATTGTCTCATACTTTATGGGGTAGAACCGGCGCCCCACCAGCCATGATACAGCCACCATTGACAGATAGCAGGCTATGTGAGCCCAGGCCGCGGCAATGTAACCATACACAGGGACAAAAATCACGTTAACCGCAACAGTGACGGCAGCGCCTACAAAGGTAATCCAGGCACCGTAAATGGTTTTGTCATCAACCTTATACCATATACTCTGGTTGATGAAAATACCGAAGAGAAGATAACCCATACTTACAATCGGGACTACCACCAGTGATTCACGGAATATGGGGCCTATTATGATCTGTACCGCCTCGATATACAGGTTTATCAGCAGGAAGAGAATCAATGCGGTAATTACGAAATACTTCATTGTTACAGCATATGTTTCCTTTGCCTCATTTCTTCCTGCCTTCTCGAAGAAAAACGGTTCTGCGGCAAACCGGTACATCTGGATGAACAGTGACATCAGCACTCCCACCTTATAACCGGCCCCGTACAGGCCTACAGTTGCAAGGCCCTCCTCGCCCCCTATCAGTCGCCTGAGAAGTATTTTATCAAGCACTTCGTTGAGAGAGCCGGCCATTCCGCCAACCAGCAGCGGCCAGCTGTAGGCCAGCATTTGTCCCAGAAGCTTACCGCTGAACTTCGGCCTTATCCTGAAAATAAACGGTATAAGACATATGAGGGTGAATGCCGAACCGGCGAGATTGGCAGCAAATACATACCCCACCTTAAATTCTGGGTTATATATCTTAAACACCCACTCCCTGCCCCTTGCAGCCATCTCCGGCGCAATCTTCAGGAAAAAGAAGACGGTGGTCATCGTAACAACCACATTAAATATCTTCAGCAGACTGAAGACCAGGGCCCTGTTATTGTTTCTAAGCCAGGCAAACGGGATGGCAGAAAAGGCATCTATGGCCACAATCCATGCAAACATCCTGATATATTCCGGGTGTGCTTCATAACCCAGGAAACCCGAAACCGGGACAATAAAAAGCGAAACAGCCACCAGGAACAGTGCCGATGTGCTGAAAAGACTGATAATGGCAGTCCCGTATACCTCTCCGGCCGGAGCCTTTTTCCCTGAAAACCTGAAATAGGTGGTCTCCATGCCGTAGGTCAGGATAACAAGCGCCAGCACCATCCAGGCATAAAGTTCGGTTACAATGCCATACTGCTCCAGTCCAAGGACACGTGTGTAAAAGGGGGTCAGCAGGGCATAGTTCAGAAACCGCGGGACCACCGTACCGAAGCCGTAAATGAAAGTCTGGCCCGCAAGTTTGCGTATATCGTTCATGCTTAACTCTTACTGCAAATATATATCTTTGTCATTCGTAAAATTAAAGAAAATGAGGACTTCATTCCGCATGATGCTGTCGCTGGCTGTCCTGCTTGTATTCGCAGGCTGTTCCGGGGGAGGCAGCAAAGGCGTCCGCGCCGAGATCAAAACCACCGAAGGAGACATAATAATATCTCTTTCCGATCTTACCCCGCTGCACCGGGACAATTTCATCAAACTGGCAGAGAGCGGCTTCTATGACGGCGTCACCTTCCACCGTGTCATAAAAGACTTCATGATACAGACCGGAGATGGTTCAACACGACAGGACTCTTCTCTCATTGATGATGACTATACCATCCCGGCAGAGATCAATGATTCCCTTTTCCACAGAAGGGGAGTGGTTGCCGCTGCACGCATGGGTGATGACGTTAACCCCGAAAGAAACTCTTCCGGCACACAGTTTTACATTGTACAGGGCAAGGTTTACAACGATGAGGAGCTTGCAGCTACAATACAGAGAATAGAGTACAACCGGAGGCAGTTTCTCTACAACAAGGCCCTTCTTGACCTCCGCAGGGAAGCAGCAGGGAGTGAAACACCGGTCTCCGAGGATGAAATCCAGCAAAATGCCATTATCAGGGCGTACGAAGCCATGGAAGAGGCCGGGCCATATGTGATGCCGCAAAACCGGATAAATGTATACAAGACAGAGGGCGGAACGCCCTTCCTTGATGGTGCATATACTGTCTTCGGAGAAGTACTTGAAGGAATGGAGGTGGTTGACGCAATTGCCGGCACCGCAACCGATATGACAGACAAACCGGTGAAGGACATAAGGATCCTTAAGGTGAAGATCATTAAATAACCCGGAACTGAAAAATGAAGGAGAGAATTGCAGAACTGAGGAGTGAGGTTGATAATTTCATCATTGACGGCGATGCCGCCCTTGAACAGTACAGGATAGCTTTCCTGAGCAAAAAGGGAAAGATATCACTGCTGTTTGACGATTTCAGGAATGTACCGCCGGAGGCAAAGAGGGAGACCGGGCTGCTGCTCAATGAGCTGAAACAGATTGCTACAGAAAGGTATAATGATTTCAGGGAGAGGCTGGCCATGACTGACACTTTTCAGTCAACGGCTGATCTCAGCATGCCGGCGCATCCGTTCGGAGAAGGTACCCGTCATCCCATTTCTATCGTAAGGAATGAGATTATCGGCATCTTCAGCCGGATAGGCTTTACCGTCTCGGAAGGTCCTGAAATTGAAGATGACAACCACGTCTTTACGATGCTCAACTTTGCCAGTGACCATCCGGCACGTGACATGCAGGATACCTTTTATATCGAGAAAAAATCCGGCTCGGAATCAGATCCGCATGACGTGCTTCTCCGGACCCATACTTCATCGGTGCAGGTGAGGGTAATGGAAAACCAGAAGCCCCCCATCAGAACCATCTCCCCCGGAAGAGTGTTCCGCAATGAGGCTGTCTCGGCAAGGGCACATTGTATCTTCCACCAGGTAGAAGGATTATATGTCGCAGAAAATGTGTCATTTGCAGACCTGAAACAAACTCTCCTCTATTTTGCCACCGAACTCTTCGGCGAAGATGTAAGGATAAGGCTCAGACCATCATTCTTCCCCTTCACCGAGCCGTCGGCAGAGATGGATATAAGCTGCAACATATGCGGCGGAAAGGGATGCAATGTCTGCAAGGGTACCGGCTGGCTGGAGCTTCTCGGCTGCGGAATGGTTGATCCGAACGTACTTGAGGCTTGCGGAATAGATTCTTCCAGGTACTCCGGGTATGCCTTCGGAATGGGAATTGAAAGGGCAACCATGCTCAAATACGGCGTTAATGACCTGAGACTCTATTTTGAAAATGACATCAGGTTCCTGAATCAGTTCAGGACCGAAATTTTATGAAATTCAGGAATTAATAACCACCTTTGTCATCCAGATTGCCGGGTATGAAACCTGCATGAGCCAGGGTCGCATAAAGCTGTGACCAGGACATTTCATTCAGGTTCCATTCAACCGGAATAAAACAGATAACGAATGAAACAGCATGACTATACCATAGCATTCTGTGACAAATGCGCCTTTGAAAACAGTTCAGTTTTCCGCTTCCTGACAAGGGATGAGACTGACAGGCTTAACTTCGAAAAGGACTTCCGGCGCTACAAAAGGGGAGATATTCTTTATCATGAAGGTAACCGTATAAGTGGTTTCTATTGCATCAATTCCGGAATTATCAAGGTTTTCAAAACCGGTGTCGACGGAAAGGAACAGATTATCCGTTTTGCCCGTAAGGGTGAGATGATTGCCTACCGGTCTGTGCTGAGCAATGAGCCGGCATGTACCACGGCAAAGGTTATTGAAGACTGCCAGGTATGTTTTATTCCATCAGAGCT
>SBFZ01000164.1 GCA_006227095.1 Bacteroidota bacterium
CTGTCCTATTTCTTCTCTTCTTTCCATATGTATTATAAAAAATTACTGCCGCAAACTCTGGTTACGGCAGTAAAAGTAAGCTATTGAGCCTTTCCCTTGAATGTTTTGAGGAAATCCTCATAGCTCTGTTTCTGCCAGCTGGTTCCGGCAAAATAATGGAGCATTGGCTCAATCTGGGCAGGGGTCTTGTAGCCTGACACGGGAGTTATCAGTTCACTGTTTGCGGTAAGGAAAACCACGGTAGGATAACCCAGGTTGCCCTGAAGGAGGGCATATGCCAGCTGATGGGTTCTTCCCATTGTGCCGTCATTGACAAATTTTCTTCCCTGGAATGTGACAGGTTCCTTTCCTTCGGCATCGAACTTTACGGCATAATATTTATTGTTCAGGATCTCTGCAATAACTGGATTCGAGAAAGTATCCTTGTCGAGTTTCTTGCACCATCCGCACCAGTCGGTGTATGCATCCACGAAGATTGGCCTGGGGCTTGTTTTGGCCATTGCCACCGCCTCTTCGATGGAATACCATTTAACGGCTTCGCCCTGCGCTGAAAGCATCAGGCCGGGAACGGCAAGCATGATGAATAAAATGACTCTTTTCATATATAGTTACTATTAACGGTTACAACGGTTTAACAATAATTGCACAAAAGTACTCAATTACAGCATTAACCAAAATAATGCCACAAAGTTCAGCGGGCATGTTTTCTGACGCGAATATTGGAATGTTTTTTTTATACATTTACGGACTATGATATTTTTTATTTAACACTTAATCTTAAAATGGAAAAAATACGGAAGACTCTTGCTGATTCAAAGACTGCAAGATGGACTGCACTGGCAGTAGTGGCATTCACCATGTTATGCGGGTATTTTCTTACCGATGCGGCGGCGCCTTTAAAGCCGATGCTTGAACAGCAGCTGTCATGGAGCAGCGAGGAATATGGTCTCTTTACCAGTGCATACGGCTGGTTCAACGTCTTTCTGATAATGCTTATCCTCGGGGGGATAATTCTTGACAAGATGGGCGTAAGGTTTACCGGGAAGATGGCAACAATACTGATGGTGGGAGGTACAGCACTCAAGTTCTGGGCTCTGTCGACAGATGTTTTTGCCGGACAGACCTGGCATTTCCTCTTCTGGGATGCAAACCCGCAGGTATTCATTGCCGGACTTGGCTATGCGATATTCGGGGTAGGTGTTGAAACTGCCGGTATAACTGTTTCAAAGATCATTGTAAAGTGGTTCAAGGGAAAAGAACTTGCCCTTGCCATGGGGCTGGAGATGGCAACCGCGAGGATGGGAACCGGACTGGCACTGGCTGGCTCGGCTCCGCTGGCCAAAGCCCTGGGACATGTTTCGATGCCGATCCTGGTAGCTCTTATCCTTCTCTGTATTGGCCTGATAGCCTTCTTCGTCTATTGCGGAATGGACAAGAAGCTGGATGCCTCGGTTGCAGAGTCAAAGGAAGGAATGCCGCAGGAAGAGGAGGAGAGCTTTAAACTTTCTGATATACTCTTTATAATTAAGAACAGGGGCTGGTGGTACATTGCCATATTGTGTGTTCTCTTCTATTCGGCAGTGTTCCCGTTCCTCAAATATGCAGCTGACCTTATGGTGAACAAGTTTGGTATGGATCCTGCAACTGCCGGACTCATACCTTCTGTGATGCCTTTCGGTACCATAATTCTTACGCCGTTTTTCGGTAACCTCTATGACCGGAAGGGGAAGGGTGCAACGATAATGATTATAGGTGCCCTTCTTCTCATCTTCGTGCATGCAATGTTTTCAATCCCGGCAGTCAATAAACCCTGGATGGCATTATTTCTTATTGTCATTTTAGGAATAGGTTTCTCTCTTGTACCATCTGCAATGTGGCCCTCAGTGCCAAAGATCATACCGTATCAGAAGCTGGGTACTGCATATGCCCTGATCTTCTGGGTTCAGAACTGGGGCCTCATGGGAGTGCCGTACCTTATTGGCTGGGTTCTTGACAAGTACTGCATAACAGGTACCCGCGTCATTGAAGGAGTTGAGGTTCCCAGTTATGATTACACATTGCCGATGATGATCTTCACGGCCTTCGGTGTCCTCGCAATCGGGTTCGGCTTCCTCCTGAAGGCTGAGAACAAGAGGAAAGGCTACGGACTTGAGATGCCTAACATTGTAAAAGAATAATCAACAACAATAACAGCTATGAGTGAAATTAAGAATCTTGAACCGAAGCTTCTGTGGAAATATTTCCATGAAATAACACAGATACCGCGTCCGTCCAAGAAGGAGCACAGGATGACGGAGTACATGAAAAAGTTCGGCCAGGAGCATGGTCTGGAAACCATTGTCGATAAAACCGGCAACGTGATCATACGCAAACCTGCAACAAAGGGGCTGGAAAACCGCACGGGGATAATCCTTCAGGCTCACCTTGACATGGTGCCCCAGAAGAATTCAGACAAGAAGTTTGATTTTGAGAAGGATGCGATTGAGACATATGTTGACCAGGGATGGGTGAAGGCAAAGGGAACAACCCTGGGCGCTGACAACGGCATGGGAGTGGCAGCAGCCATGGCAGTGCTGACAGACCCGAAGGTGGCCCACGGACCCGTTGAGGCCCTCTTCACC
This sequence comes from Bacteroidota bacterium, assembly GCA_006227095.1. Taxonomy (GTDB): domain Bacteria; phylum Bacteroidota; class Bacteroidia; order Bacteroidales; family VadinHA17; genus SR-FBR-E99. The sequence continues at coordinate 2,622 of SBFZ01000164.1, forward strand.
GTTGACGAGGAGACAGGGATGACCGGTGCCAAGAACCTGAAAAAGGGGGTTCTGAAGGGCGAGATCCTTATTAATATGGATTCGGAAGATGAGGGCGAACTCTATGTGGGCTGCGCTGGAGGGATCGATGTGGGCGCAACCAAAAACTACAGGCAGGAGAAGACCCCTGCAGGCGTGACTGCCTACAAACTGAGCCTCAAGGGGCTCAAGGGAGGTCACTCGGGACTCGATATCCACCTTGGAAAGGGCAATGCCAACAAGCTTATGTTCAGGTTCTTTCAGCAGGCAGAGCACGATTTTGGAATGCGTATCGCCGACTACAGCGGAGGTGACCTTCGTAATGCCATACCACGTGAGTCCTTTGCAACAATAATTGTTCCCACCATAAAGAAGGCCCAGTTTGAGAAGTTCATGAAGGGATACGAGAAGATGTACAGGGCCGAATTCAAAGAGGTTGATCCTGACATCAAGTTCATCTTCAAGGTTTCAGAGGCGCCTGCAAAGGTGATGAATGAAGCTGACCAGTATCGCCTGATAAGGGCTGTATATGTATGCCCCAACGGTGTTCAGAGAATGAGTGCCAGTATGCCGGGTGTGGTTGAGACTTCAAACAATCTTTCCATAGTAAGGATAGGTAACGGCAAATTTGAATCATTCTGTCTCTGCAGGAGTTCCGTTGAGACTGCCAAGGAAGCCACTGCCTGGAAGATAGCCGCAGGATTCCAGCTGGCAGGATGTGATATTGAGCTTTCAGGCAGTTACCCGGGCTGGAAGCCGAATATGGACAGCGCCATCCTGGTTACAATGAAGGATACCTATAACAAGCTTTACGGCAAGGTGCCGGAGATCAAGGCCATTCATGCAGGTCTGGAGTGTGGTATCATAATGGGAGTCTACCCGAAACTTGATTCCATCAGCTTCGGTCCGACGATCCGGTACCCGCACAGCCCGGACGAGAAGGTCGAGATTGCCTCTGTCGGAAAATTCTGGGATTTCCTTGTTGCCACCCTTAAGAACGCACCGAAAGCGTAACAGGACTGGCTTAAGCCTAGAAGTAAAATACTACAGGTTCACGTTGAGGGGATGTCCATGCATGGATCCCCTCAATTTTTTGCCATATGCCGCGATCAGGGTCACCTGCCTCAACAGTATAGGTTCCGTATGTGAATACTCCGGGCTGGTATTTGTTACCCTTTATGCGCAGGGTGTAAACCATCTCACCGGTAACTTCACTGATCACCCGTATCACCGGGTCAGTGATACCCTGTGTCTCCACTTCGGGCAGCCACCCGGTTATCCTTCTTCCGTAGTTGTCAGTCTGCTTAATGGTCAAAGGCCATCCCGGGAACGGTTTATCCCTGGCCGGGTCAGCATAGCCTGGCCAGTTGGCCAGTTCAATCTCACGTGTGTCCCTGCTGAATGTGATGGCACTGTATCCGGTTACCAGTTCATTCTGACGTGCAGGAAATACATTGCTTTTGTGAGGATTGGCCACAGCCAGTACAGTCATCCTGTTTCCGAATCCGTCCGTGAATTCCCCGGTATATTCAGGGGTGGAGTCGGCCCTGTTTCTTCCCGGCTCAGGCGGGAACCATCTTCTCGGAAAGATATTTCCCGAAGCAGGGGATACAATTGCATATCCTGCATCGTTCCACTGATCTGTGCCGTACCTGATGGTTGACGGCAGGTGCTGGTCGCCGCAGATATGCAGTGCAAATGCCTTTCGTATTGTTTTGATTGCGCGGTTACGGCCACTCTGCGGCCACCCGTCCGAGTCGAAGTCAGCTACTATCCGGTCGCCCCTGACGTACAACCCGGAGTCGGGGATTTCCAGGAACGGAACAACGGCATCACTAGTTGCCGAATCTGGAAGGGTGGCAAGGCATGACCACAGGGTCTGGGAAAGCACTGCCTTCATCCATGTTCCGCCGCTCCAGTCAGCCACCCATTCATTCAGGAATGCTTCCTGCCGTTCCCCGAGAAGTGCTGCTTCGTCAGTGTCTGATTGTCTCTCCGGCCTGAAGCGCGGATTCTGTGCCCAGCCATTGACTATCATGGCATCAGGCAGCAGTTCTGCAGGGGCTGACTTGAACTTCCGGTCTTCCACAACAGCCAGGCTCACGCCTCCTACATTGCATTCGGTGAAGTATACGGAAATGCCCTGATCGGCAGGATTGGGGTCAGCCGGGTCAGGCAGATGGCTGGTCTGTGTTTTCTGAACCATATTTACAAAACGGGGTGACATCTTGTATCCTCCTGCATCCTGTGCAGCGGCACCCTGCAGGCCGGGCGGTGTGGCCCTGCCGCCACTGCCCCAGATGTTGCCATGGTACACGTCATGATCATCAGGGATTGTCACGGAAGGTATGTTGGTGGTAAGGTCGCGGTAGGTAAAGCACCACAGGTACCATTTATAAAGATAATCCTCAACGGCTCCCTGGCCGAACACTGCCGCAGTGGGAGAGGCTCCCTCATATACCTGGTCCCCGGCGAAAAAGAGTATATCCGGTTTGTGGTTTCTGAGATTGGCAGTCATGCGCACATGGGGATAGAGGACAGCCCATTCAAACGGAAAATAACCTGCGTCAATGCCTGCCCACCGCCTCGGATCAGGTTTGATAACCTGTTCGATGCATGAGAGTGAGAGCAGTTTTATCTCATTTTTGTCAACCGGGTCATGTTTTACAATGCCGGCAAGGGTGTTGATGCCTTTGTTGCCAAATTTATAATGGGCTACAAGCCTGTAGGGCCTGTCCGTACTGCCACTGATGCTCTCCAGCCTGAACGAGGCAGTGTAGGAGGGAGTGTCAACCGGGGCAATGGCTGCCCTCTGCCATCTCCCTTCGTCTGTGAACTGCAGCTCCACGGAGTCACACAGTCCGGGTGTCACTGGCATAAGCTGGGCAGTCATCTTAAGTGTTCCCCTGCTAAGGGTATATTGTGCAGTAACAATTGGTCCGGTGCTTCTCTCCCTGTAGCTCTGCAGGCGTGACCCACGCACCCGCCAGTGGGCAAAGGAGATAATGCCTGCCTGTTCAGCCTGTTTCTCATTATGCGCAACCAGGGCCAGGTTTCCTGTCAGCCTGTCAGAAACGATCATCAGATCACGAATCTCGGATATGACTCTCCTGGTACCCGGGTCAACAGCCATAATATTGAGGCGGGCCATTCCTCCTGCATCCTTTTCAGCAGTAATCCTTAGAATAGCCTCACTCCATCCATTCCATCCCGTCTCTGCGTAGGCCGGAAAATCCCTTTCCTTTTCCAGGTCACGCAGAAACACCTTGCCGTCACCGTCAATCCCGGCAAAAAGGCCTGCTCCTTCACCCCACGAATGAAAGACGAGGCTTGCAGAGCGGTAGTCAAGACTGCCTCCGGCTCCAAGGAGAATACCAGCTGCCGAGGAGGAACCTGCAGGCTTGCCGGATTCTCTCACGATGTTTACCAGTGTCATCAGGCTTCCCTCTTCCGGGCCTGTCCTCCGGGTCATCAGATGAACCGTCCGCAGGGGGAGTTCTCCCGTACATTGAAGTCTGCCATCGCTGACTTCCCAGTCAGCCAGCCTGTTGGCCCACAGATCAGGCCCGGCCCAGCGGCTGTCAGGGTATTTCTCCCATGCTGATGAATAGCCATTGCCGGAAAACCGTGTACAGGAAATGCTGATAATAATCGCAGCCGCTGCAGCGAGCGGCTTAAGGAAACAACTGACCTTCAGAGTCATGATATCTCTATTTGACGGTTATCTCCGCTAAGATATCATCTTTCATTACATTCTGTCCGGCTTTTACCCCGATTCTGGTTACAGTACCGCTAACAACTGACTGGATTTCATTCTGCATCTTCATTGCCTCAAGTATGACGAGGGCTTCTCCTCGCACCACATCTGCGCCCTCGCGGGTGAGGACATCGATTATTTTTCCCGGCATTGGTGCCCTGACTATGAGAGCCGAGCTCTTTTTCCTGTCTGTGCCGAGAACTTTCTTGCGCTGCATGGAAACAGGGGTCTCCACGGTAAAGGTATGGCTGATGTCATTGAACAGTATCTCGTACCTGTTCTGTTTGGTGCGTACAATCTCAACAGGATAGCGCCTGTTCTTCCAGAGTACGTGAACGCCGTACTTCTCATCTTCCCGGAGTTCAACGCTGTATTCCCTTCCGTTGACCTTCACAATGTTCTTCAGGGGAAGGTTAAAGGCGAACTTGTGCCCCTCATTGGAAAGGGCGTACAGTTTCTTTATGGCGGGCTTCTGTGGTGTCATCTGTCTCTATTATAGCTGTATCAGTCAAATTTATTTTCAGCCTGATGCTTACTGTCTGCTGGCTTTACAAGTCTGAATTGATGCAGGCTGGTTATCATATGGTAATGTCAGAACTGCGTCAGTCTCTTTCTCAGAAGCCAGGGGGTCAGTTCCCTTCCCTGGTCGAAGCTGATGCCGGAACTGTTTGAGGAGAGAT
>SBFZ01000117.1 GCA_006227095.1 Bacteroidota bacterium
CCGTTCGGTGTGGCAACGTGGTTTGAGGCATCAAGGATCACCCTCCTCCTCTATGCCAGCGGGGTTATACTGGCAGGCATGCTGGTTGTGGCCATAAGCCGGATCATCATGTACCATAGCGTAAAACGGGGATCAAAGCTTATGGTTTGGCACTACCTTGCATGGGTTGCGGCGGAGATAGCCTCGATGGCTCTTTTCTTTACCCTGTTTGAAGTGGTTATACTGAAAGACCAGCGCCCATTCACAGAGCTTATGGGCACGTCCGTACAGAACACATCACTGACCCTGTTGCTTCCGTATACATTCCTGTGGCTCTGGTTTGCGTGGCGCGACAGTAAAACAAAGCTGTCAGTAATCACCGAGCAGCCTGACCTTCCCGGCCAGCGTCCTATGATACACCTGAGGGACGAAAAAGGGGTGCTGAGAATGTCACTAAAGCATTCTGACCTGCTCTGGGTACAGGCCAGTGACAACTACGTCACCGTATGCTACCAGGCGCAGGGGAAACTCAACAGGTTCATGCTGCGCAACACACTCCGTGCGCTGGAAGAGGAGCTCAGGGAGCAGGCTATCATCAGGTGCCACCGGTCATGGCTTGTCAACATTGAGAAGGTCAAGCTGATACGCAGGGAGAAGGATGGACTTCTGCTTGAGCTGGACAGTATACCGCCGGCAACGGTGCCTGTGTCCCGTACCTATATGCATGACGTACTCGCTGCCTTCGGACATGTTGAATAAATAGCGCCCGCCTTCGTCCTAAATCATAGGTTAAAGGACTCCCCCGCCTCATTTTTAAAATCATTATCTTTGCCCGGTTAAAATCAGCAATCATTTTCCTCAGATGAAGAAGTTCAAGCGCCATCTTATCACCTCAGCCCTTCCCTATGCCAACGGACCAATACATATCGGGCACCTGGCAGGGGTTTACGTGCCGTCAGATATCTACACACGCTGGCTCAGGATGCGCGGCGAGGACGTTATCTCCATATGCGGATCAGACGAACATGGCGTGCCTATCACACTCAAGGCCCGCAAGGAGGGTATCACCCCGCAGGAGGTGGTTGACAGGTACCATGAACTGAACAAGAAGGCCTTTGCCGACTTCGGTATCGCCTTTGATATCTATTCACGCACCTCGAACAAAATACATTACGAGACCGCCTCGCAGTTCTTCAGGAAGCTCTATGACCAGGGCGAGTTCATTGAAAAAACCTCCAGCCAGTATTATGATGAAGAAGCAGCATGCTTCCTGGCTGACAGGTATATTACCGGAACATGTCCCCACTGCGGAAATGAGAACGCCTACGGCGACCAGTGCGAGAAATGCGGCACCTCTCTCAGCCCCACTGATCTCATCAACCCGAAATCAACCATCAGCGGCAGCGCGCCGGTGATGCGTGACACACTCCACTGGTACCTGCCCCTTGACAAATATGAGACATGGATCAGGAAGTGGATCCTCGAAGATCACACCGAATGGAAAGCCAATGTCTACGGACAGTGCAAGTCGTGGCTCGACCAGGGATTGCAGCCCCGGGCCGTCAGCCGTGACCTGGACTGGGGAGTGCCGGTACCCGTTGACGGTGCCGAAGGGAAGGTTCTGTACGTATGGTTTGACGCACCCATCGGATATATCTCCGCAACCAGGGAACTGACCCCTGACTGGGAAAAATACTGGAAGGATCCTGAAACGAGAATGATTCATTTCATAGGCAAGGACAACATAGTGTTTCACTGCATCATCTTCCCCTCCATGCTCAAGGCAGAGGGCAGCTACATCCTTCCTGACAACGTTCCTGCCAACGAGTTCCTCAACCTTGAGAACGACAAGATTTCTACATCCAGGAACTGGGCCGTATGGCTGCATGAATACCTTGAGGATTTCCCGGGCAAGCAGGACTCGCTTCGCTATGCTCTTTGCGCCAGCGCCCCTGAAACAAAGGACAACGACTTCACCTGGAAAGAGTTCCAGGCACGCAACAACAATGAGCTTGTTGCCATACTGGGGAACTTTGTCAATCGCACGCTGGTGCTGACAGCCAATTATTACAGCGGTGAAGTACCCTCTCCCGGCGTTATGACTGACTATGACAGGGAAACGGTGCAGGCCATAATGACCTGCCGTGAGAATACCGAGAGCAACCTCGAAGCCTTCCGCTTCCGCCAGGGGCTGGCCGAGGCAATGAACCTGGCACGTCTGGGGAACAAGTACCTTGCCGACACCGAGCCATGGAAGGTGGTAAAGACCGATCCCGAACGGGTGAAGACAATCATGTATATTTCTCTTCAGATCACTGCCAACCTTGCCATTCTCCTGGAGCCGTTCCTCCCCTTCTCAATGGATAAACTGCGTGGCTGGCTGGGTATCACAAGCCTCCACTGGGATGCCGCAGGCCGCTCTGACCTTCTCATTCCGGGCCATATCATATCAAAAGGTGAACTCCTCTTCAGCAAGATTGAAGACACCGAAATAGAAAAACAGGTAAAGAAGCTTCTTGACACCAGAAAGGCCAACGAGAATGCAGCTGCCACGGCCATACCCCAGAAGGAAGACGTAACCTTCGATGAATTCACCCGGATGGATATCCGCACTGCAACTATCCTTGAGGCAGAGAAGGTGGCAAAAACCACGAAGCTGATCAGGCTGAAGGTTGATACCGGGATTGATGTCCGTACAATAGTCTCAGGCATTGCCGAGCACTTCACCCCTGAGGAGCTTCCGGGAAAGAATATCTCGGTGATAGTCAACCTGGCTCCACGTACCATCAAGGGCATTGAATCAAAAGGGATGGTTCTTCTTGCCGAGGACGAAAACGGCAAACTGGTGTTTGTCACTCCGGAAAACAAGATCAAAAACGGAAGTCCGGTAAAGTAAGCCTTACAAACAGTCGGCAGTCGGCAATTGGCAGTCGGCAGTCGCTGTCCGCTGTTGGCAGTCGGCAGTTTAGTTGATGACTGCATACTGCAGAGTGAAGACTGCTGACTGATCTACCGGCTCTTATGCACCCATGCTCCCGGGTACTCCTTCCTCAGTTTTTCAAGGACGACCTTTGCATCGTCAAGGGTAGGATAGGACTGTGCGCTGACCCTGAGGAACCCGTCAGGTCCGCCGGTTACTTCCGGATCATAACCCAGCCTGCGCAGTTTTTCAACCATGGTGAGAGCATTGTCCTCCCCCTGGAAACTGCCGATTATCACCATGAACCTGTACTGCTCAACAACCACTGCCGTACTTCTTTTCACGGAGGTCACGGGTGTTGAATTGTCTGCAGCCGGCTTTGATTCGGTGGCAGCGGGCCTGGCAACCGGTTTACTCTCCGTGGCCCTGGTTTTCTCGGGTGTGGCAGCAGGCCTGACACCAGGCTCCGCCTCTGAAGCTCCCGAATCCGGAACGGAAATCTCCACGGTTGTTCCCGACCTTTCTGCATCTATCTGCTGACGGTTGTACTCAAGCTCGGCGCTGGCCAGGGGGTTAAGGTTTGATTCCTCTATGTTGCTTTTGAAAATCCTGTCATTGAACGGAACCAGGGCCAGAGCCACCAGCACCGGTATTATCACCGCAGCCCTGAAGAGGAGGCTTCTGATTGAAGGCTCGCTGACCGCAGGCGCACTACGCTTCTCAAGCGCCATCTTCCTCACGTCAAAACCGCTGACCGGCTTCCGGTGATAGGCGCTGAGACCATAGGAAGTAAGTAGATAGTTTACTGTCAGGTCCGGTTCAAAAACTATGGCCCGGTCATAATTCAGCGAGAAGGTACCCAGGTGATCAATGGTAACGGGATGATCTGACATGATCCTGCTTCTCAGCTCCGCCGACCATTCGTTGACAATGTCTCTTGCCTCGCCGTAGCCTACACCCGTCACTGAGGAGATATGACCTATCAGCAGCCCGTCATTGCCTGTAAGATGACGGTTGAAGGTTATCTTCCTTGAAGGAGGTTCAAAGAGACCCTCCTTCCGGTCAATGCGGGCGGGAAAATAGTTCCCGATAAATGCACCAAACCCCGGAATAATGACACAGTCATGCCTGAAAAGAAGTTCCTTTACCTGTCCGCTGATATCCCTCGCCATGTATAAAGAATAATGAACAAATATAAAAAAGAAACCCGATTCTTTCCCCGAAAAAGGGTTAAATAAAATCTGCTATCTTCGCTTAATAGATTAAAAATACCCATGAAAAAAATTGAGATGGTTGACCTCCGCTCACAGTATGAGAGGCTTAAGGCGGACATTGACAGTGCGGTGGCCGGGGTGATCAGCTCCACTGCTTTTATCAAGGGTCCTGACGTCCGTCTCTTTGAGGAAGACCTTCAGCGGTACCTGGGTATCCGCCATGTAATCTCCTGCGCCAATGGCACAGATGCGCTTCAGATTGCAATGATGGCACTGGGTCTCAAACCCGGAGATGAAGTCATTACCACCAACTTTACCTTCATTGCCACCGTTGAGGTAATTGAGCTCCTGGGTCTCAAGACGGTGCTCGTTGAACCGGAGCCGGGGACCTTCAATATAAGCCCGGAGGCAATCAGGAAAGCCATCACTCCCCGGACCAGGGCAATAGTTCCGGTACATCTATTCGGCCAGTGTGCCGACATGGAACAGATAACAGCAATGGCCCAGCAGCATGGGATACATATAATTGAAGATACCGCCCAGGCCACCGGTGCAGAGTACCGCTTCAGCGACGGCACCGTAAAGAAGGCAGGCACCATGGGTATAATCGGTTGCACCTCATTCTTCCCCTCCAAGAATCTCGGCTGCTATGGCGACGGCGGGGCGCTCTTCACCGACAATGATGAGCTGGCAGCACTTATACGGAGCATCACCAACCATGGGATGAAGGTCAGATATTATCATGACACCATCGGGGTAAACTCCCGTCTTGACACCCTCCAGGCTGCCATTCTCAGGGTCAAGCTGCGCCACCTCGACGAGTTCAACGAGGCACGGGCCAAAGCCGCAGCTTTTTATGACAACGAGCTCTCGGGTCTGCCCGGTATTTCCATCCCTGAAAGAAACCCGTTCTCAACCCACATTTTCCACCAGTACACCCTTAAAATTGACGGCGGCAGGCGCAATGACCTCCGCGAATGCCTCGAAAACGAAGGGATCCCCTCAATGATATACTACCCGGTGCCGTTGCATATGCAGAAAGCCTACCTCCACCTGGGGTACCATGCAGATGACTTCCCGGTAACCAGCCGGCTCTCGGAGGAGGTGCTCTCACTGCCCATGCACACAGAAATGGATGACGAACAGCTGGCATACATCACCGGCTGCATCAGGTCAAAATTCAACTGATAAAAATGGAAAAGGAATACTTTGCACATGAGACCGCAGTCATCGATGAGGGTTGCTCCATCGGTCGCGGTACTAAGATCTGGCACTTCAGCCACATCATGAAAGATGCCGTAATAGGTGAGAAATGCAATATAGGCCAGAACGTGGTTGTGTCACCGGGCGTCATCCTCGGAAATAATGTCAAGGTGCAGAACAATGTATCAATATATACCGGAGTTATATGTGAGGACGATGTATTCCTTGGACCGTCAATGGTATTCACCAACATAACCAACCCCCGCAGTGCCGTCATCAGGCGTGACCAGTACGTCACCACGATGGTCAGGCGGGGAGCATCGGTTGGTGCCAATGCAACCATTGTGTGCGGCAATGAGATAGGACAATACTGCCTGATCGGTGCCGGAACGGTGATAACAAAACCGGTGAAGCCCTATGCCCTCGTGGTGGGCAACCCCGGACGCCAGACCGGCTGGGTCTCGGAATACGGCCACAAACTCTCCTTTGACGCGGAAGGCCTTGCACTCTGCCCCGAAAGCGGCCAGAGATACAAACTTGCCGACGGGGAGGTGACGAAAATTATTCAGTAAATTTATGCCTTCGTAAAACCAGTCTGATGAACAATACACCTAAGAACTTCGGGCTCATAGGAGTTGCCGGTTATATAGCAGAACGACACCTCAGGGCCATAAAGGACACAGGCAACCGCCTGCTGGCCAGCCTTGACAGATTCGACTGCGTCGGGAAAATAGACAGCTACTTTCCCGAGAGCGACTTCTTCGTTGAGTTTGAAAGGTTTGACCGCCATGTCGACAAGCTCAAGAGAGGGGGCGTACAGCTTGACTATGTGAGCATCTGCTCACCAAACTACCTGCATGACTCACACATCAGGTTCGCCCTGCGCCACCAGGCTGATGCCATCTGCGAAAAACCGGTGGTGCTCAACCCGTGGAACATTGATGCCCTGCAGGAGATAGAGAAGGAGACCGGCAAAAGGATATTCAACATCCTGCAGCTCCGGTACCACCCGGTGATCATGGAATTACGCGACCGTATCAAAGCCAACCCGGGAAACAAGAAGCACGATATTGACCTCACCTATATCACCAGCCGCGGAAACTGGTACCATATTTCATGGAAGGGTGATGTAAACAAGTCAGGCGGGATAGCCACAAACATAGGAGTCCATTTCTTTGACATGCTGGGCTGGATCTTCGGACCGGTGGTCTCCAACAGGGTGCACCTTCTTGAGCGCGACAAGGCATCAGGATACCTGGAGCTTGAAAACGCCCGCGTCAGGTGGTTCCTCAGCATCGACTGCAACGATCTGCCCGCCCAGGCGAGGGAGAGTGGCAAACGTACCTACCGCAACATCACCGTCGACGGCGAGGAGCTGGAGTTCTCGGAAGGATTCACCGACCTGCATACGGTCACCTACCGCGAGATACTCGGAGGCAACGGCTACGGTCTCGAAGATGCCCGTCAGAGCATAGATACTGTCTACCAGATAAGAAATTCTGCACTCTCAGTACTTACCGGTGAATATCACCCGTTAATAAAAAGATGAGACCTGCATGAGTTTATGTTCACAACGTGAGCAGCCCGATAATTTATGCAAGTTCCATTCAATCAGTGAAACGATAATTAATTTTTTGAAAGAATATGTACGATAAGCTTGTAAAAGGAGAAGCAAAACTCTCCCTCATCGGCCTCGGTTATGTAGGCCTTCCCATTGCCCTCGAGTTTGCAAAAAAGATCAGCGTCATCGGTTTTGACAT
>SBFZ01000265.1 GCA_006227095.1 Bacteroidota bacterium
CATTGAACCTTCAAAGAGCACCGGCAGCATCTGTGTCATCATCCTCCACTGGGCATTTCGCCTGCTGCGCCACTCCTCCACGATGACTCCCCTTTCCTTATCTATTTCTGATTCATCAAGCGTCAGAAAATCAGACCAGTCTGCGAGTATTCTGAGGCATGTGTCGATAAGGCCGGGTTTGTCAACCGGAACGTCACTGAGATTATAGACGGTCTGGTCCCAGCTGGTGTAGGCATTTATGTCACTGCCGAAAGCCACCCCGTGTTTTTCAAGTGTGCTCAGCAGTGTCTTGCCGGGGAAGTGTGTGGTGCCGTTGAAGGCCATATGCTCAAGGAAATGGGCAAGACCGTTCTGGTCATCCTTTTCCAGGATGGAGCCCACGTTCTGGATGATATAGTAGCTGGCGCGGCCTGCAGGTTCTGTGTTATGGCGTATGTAATAGGTCAGGCCGTTTTCCAGTTTTCCGATTTTGTATGCAGAGTCGGCAGGAATGCTTTTTTCTGTTGTACCCTGGGCTGCGCTCCAAAGGCAGGAAGCAGCCAGGATGGCTAATGTCAAAAATCTTTTCATGATCATTAATGTTTGAAATTATGAGACACTGACAACACTTATCAGAAACAAAATTATGCAAAAAAACCATCATGTTGATGGTTATTTTGATTCTCTTTTAAAGCCGGGCCCGAAACAGTCAGGTCTGCGGTGAGAACTGCCGGATCTGCTGGTGAAAAACCGGGTCTGCGGTTGGAGCAGTCAGGTCTGCTGTTGTAACAGGCAGTGCGGTCTTCAGAATAATCCGTGCAGTTCTGCATTGATCCTGTCAATGACCTCGCTGAGGTGTTCCTTGTTTTCAGGGAAGTCATAATAGTCAGCTTCAAGGATCAGGAGTCTGCCGAGTTTGTATGATTCAATCCAGGCCTCGTAACGTTCGTTGAGTCTCTTGAGGTAGTCGAGCCTGATTGAGCTTTCGTATTCACGGCCTCTTTTCTGGATCTGGTTGACCAGTGTGGGTACCGAAGCCCTGAGGTAAAGCAGGAGGTCCGGCGGCTCCACCAGTGAGCTCATCAGCCTGAAGAGGGTGAAGTAGTTTTCGAAGTCACGGGTTGACATCAGCCCCATGGCGTGAAGGTTTGGGGCGAAGATATATGCGTCTTCGTATATTGTGCGGTCCTGGACTATGGTGTTCTTTGCCTTCTTGATTTCGAGCACCTGGCTGAAGCGTGAGTTGAGGAAGTAGATCTGGAGGTTGAATGACCACCGCTGCATGTCTTCATAGAAATCATTCAGGTAAGGGTTGTCATCAACGTCCTCGTAATGAGCCTGCCAGCCGTAATGTTTTGAAAGCAGTCCGGCCAGGGTGGTCTTGCCTGACCCGATGTTGCCTGCTATGGCTATATGCATATAAAATGAGTGTTAATTTCCGTGTTTAAATATAGGAAAAAGGGAGGGAGATGTTCCGGATGTTGATAAAAAGATTTCAGACACCGGCGGTTTTCAGGACACTTTCAATAAACTCCCGGGTGTTGGAGAGGCGGGGCATTTTGTTCTGGCCTCCGAGCCTGTCTCTCTCCCTGAACCATCTGTAGAAAGTTCCGCGAGGCACGATTCTTATCACCGGCCGTCCGAGAGTCAGGTCCTTGTATCTTTTGGCCTCATAATCGGAATTAAGGGCTTTAAGTGTGGTATCAAGGATTTCAGTGAAATGGTCAGGGTCATCAGGTTCCCTGTCGAATTCGATCACCCATTCATGTGCTCCCCGGCTTTCATCGCCCATATAAACCGGTCCGGCAGTGTATTCAACTATATGGGCGCCGGTGCCCAGGCATGCCTTCTCAAGCGCCTTTTCGGCATTGTCAATTATGACCTCTTCGCCGAAGGCATTGATAAAATGTCTGGTACGACCGGTGATCCTGATCTTGTGAGGATAGAGGCTGGTGAATTCTATTGTATCACCGATTGCATATCTCCAGAGACCGCCGTCGGTTGAAATGACCATGGCATAATTAACCCCCTTTTCAACCTCGCCGATGGTCAGTGACCGGCAATTGTCAGTTCCGGGGTTGTCGGCAGGGATGAATTCATAATATATCCCATAATCGAGCATCAGCAGCATGGAGTTGTCAGACAGGTCATCCTGTATGGCAAAGAATCCTTCTGATGCATTGTAGGTCTCCATGAAGTTCATTTTAGGGTCAGGGAGGAGCTTGCGGTACTGTTCGCGGTATGGGGCAAAGCTGATCCCTCCGTGGAAAAAGACTTCGAGATTTGGCCATACCTCGTGGAGGTTTGATTTACCTGTTGTCTTGAGTATATGCCGTATCAGGACGAGGTACCACGATGGCACCCCGGAGATGCTGGTGATATTCATCTCGACGGTCTTTTCCGTGATCATCCGCATCTTTTCCTCGAAATCCTCTATCAGGGCGATCCGGGCAGGTGGTGTACGAATGAGATCGGCATAGGCGGGGGCATTTTCGATCAGGATAGCCGAGAGATCCCCGAAGAGGGAGTTGTTGCTGAAGCTGTTGATCTGGTGACTGCCTCCCAGGGTAAGGCCCTTCCCCAGGAAGATCCTCGTTTCAGGGTTGACAGCGGTGTAAAGTACAAGGCAATCCTTTGCTCCCCGGTAATGAGTACCCTCGAGTGACTCCCTGGTGATCGGGATGAACTTGCTTTTGGTACTGGTTGTTCCTGATGATTTGGCGAACCATTTTACCTCGCCGGGCCACAGAACGTTCTTCTCGCCGGCTCTCAGCCTTTCAACCCATGGAATAAACTCCTCATAGGTCTGCAAAGGAACATTCCTGCAATACTGTTCATGGTTTGCAACAGAAGCGTATCCGTGTTCCCTTCCCCACTGTGTATCCCTGCTTCCCGCAATGAGACGGGAGAGTACCTCCTGCTGCGTCTCAACCGGGTATTGCCTGAAAAGATCAATCTGTGAACGTCGCTTGGTGTTGATCCATTTGATGACTGAGGGGATGAATGGCATCGGATTGATTTTGCGTCAAACTTACACAAAAGGAGGTTAATAACACAGTTGCATTACAAATGAATCATTGCGCCCGACTCAGATCAGGAGGGTTGCCTTAGGATTAGCTTCACCGGAAAATATCCTTCAGCACCTGCAATGACCTTATTTGTCTTATTCCCGGAAGATGGAGGGTGTAGTATTTTAACAGACAGGTAATCAGATCGGTGCGTTCCTCTCCTGAAAGCCGGAGTGACCCGGTCTCTTCAGCCGGCATCAGAAGCAGCCTGTTCAGCACCTGTGCGCTTTGCGGCTCCAGGAAATCACGATGCATTGGCTGAACGGGCGTAAACTGGCCGGTGAGCATATCAAAGTAATACCCATCGCCGGAGGTGCGTGACGGACCTATTCCTGCATAGTCAGTAAAGGCAACAAGGAACCAGAGGTGAAAATTGCTGATTCCCTCTGTCATATTGTCAAGAGAGATAACGGATGATTCAATGAAGTCAAACAGCATCCTGTTCACATCCTGCTCCCTGATGATGCTGTGGAGAATCTCACTGATGAACATGGCCACCGAACTCCGTTGTATATCGCCGTAGATCCGTTGCGGAACATATGCAAGGCTCATCTCCTTCAGGTTATGCAATTCCCTGTTCTCATAGTAATAGAGTTCGGTATTGAAGATGTTCAGCGGCTGGAAATAGTTGAACCTTGCACTTCCACGCCTTGAAGATATCCCCTTTACCATAACTGAAAGGCGGCCGTATTCCTCAGTATAGAAATGAGCAATAAGTGAGTTGTCTGAATATCTCACGTGGTGAAGCAGTATGGCCCTGGTCCTTGTCAGCATTGAGCAAGTGGCTGCACCGGAAACAATTGATTCTTGTCATGACTCACACCGGCACACCAGGTCAAAAGTATTAAAGTTTTGTCACAGCATACTGTGAGCCGCACCTGTGAGTTTAATATATTGTATTCATTACAGGGCATTAAAATGGAATCAGCTTCCAAAGATCAGCTTCTCAGGCGTATTGCAAGGCTTGTGCGCCAGAACAAGGAGCTTGAGGAGCAGGTGAAAAAACTTGAGCGTGAGAAGGAGAGGCTTCTTGAGACAACCGAGAAGTACCGGCTTCTTGTTGAAAACAACGAGTTGAAGGGTGTAAGGGTTGCCGAAGAGGAAAAGAGTCTCAAATTCAATATGGTGACAGTCCTTTTTGCTGATATCCAGGGATTCACGGGTCTCACGGAGGGGATGGATCCGGGAGTTGTCATGGATGAGCTCGATGAAATATTTTTCGAGTTTGACAGAATAATCAGGAAATATCATATTGAAAAAATCAGGACCATCGGTGATACCTATATGTGTGCCGGCGGGATCCCCGCAAAAAACATCACCAACCCGGTGGAGGTGGTGATGGCTGCGGTGGAACTGCGACACTTCCTCAGGGAGTTTGAATCACAGAGGAGAGGTGATCAGCGGATATGGAATCTCAAGATTGGCATTCATACCGGACCTGTATCGGCAACTGTCTCGGGGAAGAACAGGATATCATATGATATAAAGGGGAGGGCTGTAAACACAGCCAGCAGGATTCAGGGAGTCTCTGACAGCGATTCCGTTCTTATCTCGGTTATGACCTATGAGCTTGTGAAAGAGTTTTTCAGGTGTGAGTATTATGGCAAGCTCCCTGTCAAGTACATGGGTAACGTCCAGTTGTACCAGGTTGAGGGGCTGTTGCCGGAACTCTCGGCTGACGGCTGCAGTGCCATGCCGAACAAGTCATTCAGGGTCAAGTTCGGGCTGATTCAGTTTACCGATATACAGGAAATAATTCTTGACAAGCTTGAAAGGGAGCTTCCTGATTTTCTATTCTATCACAATGTAAAGCACACGGTTGATGTTGTTACCGAGGTTGAGCTTATAGGCTGGGCAGAAGGGTGCTCTGATGAGGAGATACTTCTCCTGAAAACGGCAGCCCTGTTCCATGATGCAGGTCATACGGTCTCTTATGATGATCATGAGTACCAGGGATCGCTGCTTGCGCGGCAGATGCTGCCTGAATACGGGTACAGCGATGAGCAGATAGAGAAGATTTGCAGTATTATCATGTCAACCAAGCTTCCCCCAAGACCTACAGACCTCCTTGAACAGATCATCTGCGATTCTGATCTTGATTACCTTGGAAGAAGTGATTTCATTCCGGTTTCAAACACCCTTTACGAAGAACTGAAGGCCCAGGATAAAATCACCAGCCTGAATGACTGGAACAAGCTGCAGGTGAAGTTCATCTCGGGGCATCAGTATTTTACCGGTACTGCCCGCAGGCTCAGGGAGGTGAACAAGAAACTCCAGATTGAAAGGATAAGCAGCCTCATCACTGAAAACTGAAATTCGTGTTAAGGAGGCTGATTTGCCTTGAAAACTGTAAACAGATCTTCAGGGTCAGCCCCATGGCTGAAGATGCTTTTCAGTTTATCGGCGGTTCATACTATCTTATCACAAGTATCTTGGTGACTCCGGCAAGGGTTCCGTCTTCATTTGAACAGAAGACCAGGTATACCCCTGTTGCCACCCTCTGTGATCTGTAGTTTCGCAGGTCCCAGGTGGCCTGGCCGCCCAGGGAGGTGGTCTCAAATACCAGGTTGCCGCTGACGTCTGTTATCTTGACCGAGGAGTTCTCAACAAGCCCTGTGACAGTCACAACTCCTTCAAAATCATCCCTGACCGGGTTGGGGAAGGCATATATGCCTGAGAAATCCTCACCCCCGGATGTGGCTTCGCCGCGATAGGATATAATCCCTTCTGCTGTGCCGAACCAAACCTCCCCGGTTTTTCCGTTTACCGCTACCTTCACCACATTGTCTGACAGCATGGGACTGTTGAGTGTATTGAAGTGAGCAAGTTCCGTTCTGGCGTCATCTGACATGAGGTATGCACCCGAGCTGAGTGTCCCGAACCACTTCCTGTTGGCACCGTCAACGGATATGGCGGTAACAGTCTCGGTTCCCAGGAGGTAATCGGCAAGTCCGGTACCATCATTACGGGGTATCTTGATGCGCGAAGCTTTCAGATCAGACGAGAATACCTTTCCCGGATTGTAAAAAACTGCCGGCCCCATGTCAGTCCCCACCCATACATTGCCATCAAGGTCCATTGAAATGGAAAAGAGGTTATTCATTGTATGGCCTTCTGTATCCTGGACCTGTAGCATTATGTACCTGTCATCCGTGGTATTTTCCGGTGTACCTGCCGGATCATAGACCAACAGGCCGTTTCCGCGAGGGAGAACCACCCAGATGTACTGGTTCCGGTCAATGACAAGGTCACCTGCTGCCTGAACAGGGAGATTTACCCCGGTGATGATCCAGTTTCCTTCGGGGGTGAGGGCCTTCAGGGTGCCTGGTACACCTGAGTGTGTCATCCAGAGGTTGCCTTCCCTGTCCCATCCAAGTCCACAGATACGGGTATAGTTTTCTCCCGGTCTGATACTTGAAAGAGGAGAGTTGTACTGGTTATAATTATTGACTACCTCTCCGTCAACGAACTCATAAAGACCGTTTCCCCATGATGAGACGAAGAAATGACTCTCATCATCCGGGTCAGCTGCAACGCGCATCGCATCACGGTCTGCTTCTCCGTAAAGGATATGGCTGTTCCATGTTTCTCCCGTACCGGTGAATACCTGAAGAGGCCTGTATACATTTCCCCAGGCATTGTCAACTGTTCCGCCGGTCACAAAAAAGCTGTTGCCTGAGAATACTATGTCAGCAACATTGGCAGTGTAGGGTCCGGGTATGGTATAATTCCTGAATTCACTGTAATTACGTGTGGAAACAAGTCCTGCTGAAGCGTCTGCTATCCAGAGATCCTGTCCGTCGTAAAGGGCGCATGCAGGAGAGGGGGATGCCCAGCCGTAGCTGATTATTTCGCGGATGACAGATCCCTGGGTTGAAAGTATCCGGATGGAAGATGACAGTGACAGTATTACCTGGCTGCCGTCACCGTCCAGTGACTTTATGGTTCCTCCGGTCTCAGTGGATGCAAGTGTTGCGGGTTCCCCCGGTGTGATAAGGAATAATGAATCCGGGGAGGC
>SBFZ01000054.1 GCA_006227095.1 Bacteroidota bacterium
ATGAAATATGGCACCATAAGCCTCCGGAAGCTCATTCCGCTGTTGAGCATGGCAATTATCTCGGTGTTGACGGCCATCCTCGATGTAAAGAAAATGACCGAGATAAATACGAACATCGGAGCGAAGAGGGTGGCAAAGTATGGAATGAAATTGAGGTAATAGTCGAATACAATTGCCTTGAAGGGAGCCTGTTTCTGGATGAAATCATCAATCTTTTCAGAAAAGTCAAAGATCACCGCAATGCCCAGGATGAGCACCAGCGAGAAGATGAATGTACCGAGGAACTGACGGATAATATACCAGTCGAGGATACCCGGCGCAATCTTTTTCAGGCTCTTGCTGAGATCCTTTTTACTGTCTCTTCCTTCCATGATCCGAATGTGCCGTCAAGTATTCTTTCCCTGGCCTCCCTTACCAGGGAGAGGTAAAAGGCCAGGTTATGTATCGTGGATATCTGCGCCCCGAGCATCTCACCTGCAATGACCAGGTGACGGAGATATGCCTTCGTGTAGGTTCTGCTTATTTCCGAATGTGACATCGGGTCAACCGGCGAAAAATCGTTTGCCCAGCGCTGATTCCTGATGTTTATTATCCCGTCGCGGGTGAACAGCATTCCATTGCGGCCGTTACGTGTTGGCATGACGCAGTCAAACATATCGACTCCTCTTGAAATGGCTTCAAGAATGTTGGCCGGTGTGCCTACTCCCATTAGATATCTTGGTTTGTCTGCAGGGAGAATCTCATTTACCACTTCTATCATTTCGTACATTACCTCAGCCGGTTCTCCCACCGACAGGCCCCCTATGGCGTTGCCCGGCATGCCGGCTGCCGCACACCTTTCAGCTGAAATTTTCCGGAGGTCACCGTATACTGCTCCCTGTACAATGGGGAAGAGCATCTGTTCCTTCCCGTAGAGCGGCCGGGTGGCTCCCATCTGTGCCACACACCTGTCAAGCCACCGGTGGGTCAGTTCCATCGACTTTTTCGCATACCTGTGGTCACACGGGTATGGAGCACACTCATCGAATGCCATGATGATATCCGCACCTATTCTCCGTTGTATGTCAATGACACCTTCAGGGGTGAAAAGATGCTTCGATCCGTCAATATGTGACCTGAAGATCGCCCCCTCCTCGGTAAGTTTCCTGTTGGCTGCCAGCGAGAAAACCTGGTATCCGCCACTGTCAGTAAGCACTGCCCTGTCCCATGACATGAAACTGTGCACCCCTCCTGCCCCGCTGATAATGTCAGTGCCGGGACGCAGATAAAGGTGGTACGTGTTTGCAAGGATTACCGGTGCATCAATTTCATTCCTGAGATCCCGGTGGAAAACCCCCTTTACCGTTGCGGCAGTTCCCACCGGCATAAAAATTGGAGTGGGTATATCTCCGTGTGCTGTGCGAAGTATGCCTGCCCTGGCACTGGTGGCTCCGTCCCTGGATTCAATGGTGAACATCTCTCTCTCCGTAGTGGTCACAAAAGTAAGCTTTCTAAGCCTGATTTTGAACAGGCAGTTATCAATTTGAAAAAACAGGGCCATGATTGTTGAAAACATTCTTGCAACCGCTTATCAATTCTTTATAATATTGCGGCACAATATCACCTCCGATGATCATCTCTACAGATACGACGCATATAGTTCTGCTTGCGCTGCTTTTCGTCATGTTCGTCATACAGGCATGGTACTGGCTTGGATATTACCGAAAGGCTGCATACGCCAGACCCCCGGCCAGGGCACCCCAGGCTATCCTCCCTCCGATCTCAGTTGTGATCTGTGCCCGCAACGAGGCGGAAAACCTTGCCAGGTTCCTTCCGGATGTTCTCCGCCAGGATTACCCGTCATTTGAGGTTGTCGTTGTAAATGACTGTTCAGAGGACAATACATTTGATGTTCTGGGTGACCTGATGAAACAGTATCCGCACCTGAAGGTCTCAATTATTCAGAAAGATCCGGGTTTCACCCATACAAAAAAGCTTGCCATGCTCATCGGCATCAAGGCTGCCGGCAATGACCTGCTGGTATTTACAGACGCCGACTGCCGGCCGGCATCACCGCAATGGCTGAGAGAGGTGGCTGCCGCTGCTGCAAGCGAAAAGACCGACATAGTGATAGGCTACGGTGCATACATGCCTGAAAAAAGCCTGCTGAACAGATATATCCGCTATGAAACCATGTTCATTGCCATGCAGTACTTCGGTATGACAATGGCCGGGAAACCATATATGGGAGTCGGCCGGAACCTGGCATACCGTAAAAGCTTCTTCTTCGAAAAAGGTGGATTTGGCCCCCACAACCATATCATGTCAGGAGACGATGACCTCTTTGTCAACCGGAATTCAACGGCTGAAAACTGCAGCCTCATGACCACCCATGACTCCTTCACCCTCTCTGTTGCATCCGGAAGCATTACTGACTGGATGAAACAGAAAAGAAGACACCTGTCAGCGGCAGCATACTACCGGAGAGAAGACAAAATGAGACTCTTCCTTGAACCATTCTCCAGGGTTTCATGGTACGGACTGTCAGTCGCAATGCTGGTCATGCTTGCTTCATGGCCTGTTGTGGCACTGCTTGCAGTCACCAGGCTGGTCATGCGTTCGGTCATTCTGAAGAAGGCTGCCGGGACATTCAATGAACGGCAATTATGGTTTATTTCACTCTTTTTTGATATCTTGGCGCCATTCTTGACGGCATTCCTTTACCTGACCACCCGAAGGAAAGGAAAGGGCAGAGAAACATGGAAGTAGTAACCGGACTATCGGACAAAGCGCAGTATGACCTCAAGGTCATTGACCGTGCACTCAGCGGCGACAGCAGGGCATACGCCGAGCTGCTGAACCGTTACCGCGACTCGGTCTACTACGTGATGCTGAGAATGGTAAGCAATCCGTCCGATGCGGAAGACCTTACCATTGAAGCTTTTGGGAAAGCCTTCCACAACCTGGCAAAATACGTTCCGTCACACGCCTTCAGCACCTGGCTCTTCAGAATTGCAACAAACAACTGCATCGACTTTATGAGGCGCAAGAGCCAGAGTCCCAGGCCATTTGACCAGGATGAAGGTGAAGAGGACGAGGTGGAAGCCACAGTAGCCTCTGATATGATTGCTCCCGATGAGCTGATGATAAACAGGGAAACGGCTGCATCACTCAACAGGATAGTCAAGACACTGAAGCCACGCTACCGCCGCCTGATCGAACTTCGCTATTTTGAAGATTATTCCTATGAGGAAATAGCCAGTGAACTCAGCCTTCCCATAGGTACGGTGAAAGCGAGACTCTTCAGGGCTAAAGTCCTTATACTGAACATGGTCCAGAGCAAATCAAGCGGCATTTGACCACTATAGCTGAAAAATACTTCCCGTCTCTCACCCCCCGGCAGCTGCACCAGTTTTCCATCCTTCCTGATCTTTACCGCGGGTGGAATGATAAAATCAATGTGGTCTCCCGAAAGGACATAGACAACTTCGGGATAAACCATTTACTTCATTCACTTGCAATTGCGCGCTTCATCACCTTCAGGCCGGGAACGGAGATCATAGATGTCGGAACCGGTGGAGGATTGCCCGGAATCCCCCTGGCAATAATGTTTCCGGAGGTAAGATTCACCCTGGTTGATTCCATCGCCAAGAAGATAAAGGTTGTTGAGGCAATTGCAGCCGCCGCAGAAATAACCAACATAAAAACCATCACCGCCAGGGCCGAAAACCTCCGCGGCAAATACCAATTCATCACCGGGAGGGCAGTGACGGAAACAGATCAGTTCATAAGACTCACACGTCACCTTGCCTCACCGGATTCTTCAAATGAGAAAAAGAACGGATGGATACTCCTCAAGGGGGGTGACCTGGATGAAGAGCTGGCGTCTTCAGGAAAAAAGGGAGAAGTGATTCCGGTCAGCACCTGGTTCGACGAACCCTTCTTCGGGACCAAGAAGGTTGTGTATATTCCATTCTGAAATAAAAAAGTTGCCCCCGTCTTTCTTTATTTGAAAAAATGACTACCTTTGCAGTCTTAAAAACCGGATAGTTAACAACGTAATATAACATCAGATGAAAAGGACATTTCAGCCATCGAGAAGGAAAAGGACAAACACTCACGGCTTCAGAAAGAGAATGTCAACTCCCAACGGCAGGCGTGTTCTTGCCGCCCGCAGGGCAAAGGGAAGGAAGAAACTTACCGTTTCCGACGAACTGGGCCATAAGGACTGATAGGCTGACAGAGAATAAATCGCCGTCTTAATGAACAATTAAGACGGTTTTTTATTTCTGTACTGGCACATGTCTCTTAAATTTGCCAATATTTCAAAAGATGACAGAACTGATCCTTAAAAATATTACCGGTGACCTGGCAAGGATAGCAACTGCTGCTATTGAAGGACGACGGCTTACTCCTGACGAAGCACTGACACTCTACAATGATGCTGACCTGTCGCTCATGGGGTTGCTGGCAACCACCGTCAAGAGAAGGAAAAGCGGTGATGCTGTCTTCTTCAACAGGAATTTTCATATTGAGCCGACGAATATCTGTGTATACAATTGCCGGTTCTGTTCATACCACAAACATGAAAGCGACCCCGACAGCTGGGAACTCTCTGAATCCGAAATACTTGATATCGTAAGGCGTTTTGATGGCGTCCCTGTTACTGAAGTCCACATTACAGGCGGGGTGCATCCTGAACGTGATATCCACTATTACGGCAGGATAATTGCCGCTGTCCGCCGGCTCAGGCCTGACATCAGCATCAAGGCATTTTCTGCCGTGGAACTCGAATATATGATAAAGAAGGCCGGGATGACCTATACAGAAGGTATCAGCCTGTTGCGCGAATACGGGCTTGACTCAATTCCCGGCGGAGGAGCCGAAATATTTGACCCTGTACTGAGACGCAGGATATGCCGCGAGAAAGCCGATGCAGACACATACCTTGCAATACATGAAGCTGCACACAAACTGGGTCTGAGTTCCAACGCAACGATGCTTTACGGCCATGCCGAGAGTCCCGCACAACGGATTGACCACATGCTGAGGCTGAGGGATCTGCAGGACCGTACCGGGGGATTCAATGCCTTCATCCCGCTCAAGTTCAGGCGCGAGAATAACCGGATGTCAGAACTTGGAGAGGTGCCTGTCACCGAAGACATGCGCAACTATGCCCTCTCACGGATATTCCTTGACAACTTCAGCCACATAAAGGCATACTGGCCTGCTATCGGCAAAAACAGTGCCCTTATGAGCCTTGCTTTCGGAACTGATGATCTTGACGGAACCATTGACGATACCACCAGGATTTATTCAATGGCCGGCTCCGAAGAGAGCAGACCATCACTTTCCACCACCGAACTCGTAGCCATGATAAGGTCTGCAGGCTTCAGACCGGTGGAACGTGACACCAACTACAGAACTGTCAGGGAGTGGTAATAAACCCTGACTCTCGCAATATAATTTTTATCTTTGGGGCAGCGTTAATAATCTAATACTTCATCACGCGATGAGTTTCATGGAATTTATAAAAAGCCGGGTCTTCTGGAAACAGTTTGGACTGGCAATGGTCATCGGTGTGGCCGTAATACTTGTCCTTATCATCTGGCTTAACATATATACCCGTCATGGCCAGTCAAGGCCCACCCCTGAGATCAGGGGGCTGTCAATAAGTGAGGCAGAGCATGTTGCCGGTAAAAACCGCATGGAACTCCAGGTCATTGACTCCGTCTATACCACCCTGGTACCACGGGGATGCATCGCTGAACAAAACCCCCTCCCCGGACATCGCGTAAAGAAAGGAAGAACCATCAAGGCTACCATAAACGCATTCAATCCTGAAATGGTTGCAGTACCGGATCTGGTAGGACTGCCACGCAGGCAGGCTCTGTCAATGATAGAGTCAGCCGGACTCCAGATAGGACAGCTGAATTATGTGCCCGACCTGACTGTCGATTTTGTACTCAGGCAGACAATCCACGGCCGCGAGGTATCACCCGGCGACTCGGTGCAGAAGGGGATGGTTGTTGACCTGGTGCTGGGAAGGGGACTGAGCAGTCAGCGCACAATCCTCCCCAGGCTCACCGGATATACACTTGATAAGGCGAGAGATGAAATACTGAGCGCTTCGCTGAATCTCGGGGCTTATGTCTTCGATGCCACAGTACTGACACTGGATGACTCGCTTAATGCCTTTGTCTTCAAACAGAATCCCGAATACCGAAGCGAAGCTACCGTACAACTAGGGTCAGCAGTCTATATCTGGCTTACCATTGACAGCCTTAAGCTGCCGGCTGATACGCTGCGTACCGATACCGTTTTCCTGCCTGATGATGAATCCGGTCCCCCGGAAACAGATCCGTCCGATTCACGATGAAGAAGAGAAGCACGATATACCTGCTCCTCGCCATGCTGCTAACCCTCAATGCGCAGGCACAGGAAGTCATTACCGGGCTTATCCGGAACAGGCAGGTGGCAGAAGCACAGGCAACCAGGTCTCTGCCTGCCGGTACAGTGATGAAAGCTGCAACGGCCGAGGAACCCGTGCCCCTTCCCTTCAGCGATGACTTCTCCACTGACACCATCTTCCCCTCCACGGCAAGATGGTCTGACATGCAGGCATGTATCAACAATACCTATTCGGTAAGGCAACTCTCGGCTGGTATCGCCACTCTTGACTGCCTCGATGAATCAGGCAACCTTCACCAGGCAGCCTCCCAGTCTGTCTTTGAAGCTGACCATCTCACATCAAGGGCAATAGACCTTGCCTACCAGCCTTCTGACAGCATTTTCCTCAGTTTTTTCTATGAAGCCGGAGGAATAGCTGACAAACCTGAGGCTGATGACAGCCTGACCCTCAGATTCTGGGCCCCGGGAGAGGAAAAGTGGTATAGCATCTGGCGTACAGGCGGAGGAGTAACAGACGGATTCATTAATGTCATCATCCCTGTTACCGACCCTAAATTCCTTGCGACAGGATTCCGGTTCATGTTTACCGGATATGCCTCACTCTCCGGAATTGCTTCTGAACCCTCACAGGCCGGAAACGCCGACCAGTGGAATATTGACCATGTATA
>SBFZ01000111.1 GCA_006227095.1 Bacteroidota bacterium
CAGATGGTGCCTTCATAGTAAAGCAGCCTGTCATCCTGCGAGTTCCAGTCGCCGGGGACACGGAGAGAAGGCGATTTGTCAAAATCATACTCCACCAGTTCTGACCTGTCATCAGTATGATAATTGTTGTAGAAGGCAGAATTGTTCCTTTGCTTCAGCTGGTCATACGGCTCGTACCTGTAATTGTAATACCCTGTTTCATAGGGATCAATAATATAATTCCATGTGCCGTTAAGGTTGAAGGTCTGCCTGTTGAAGGTATTGGTAATCAGGTTTTGTGACATTGCATACATTGGCACAAGCAGCAACAGGCAGAACGTTACTACCTTAAATTCAGGTCTGTTTAAATACTTCATCTCTGTTCAGAATTGCTGCAAAGTTAAAAGTCTTAAAAATGGTTCCCCACCTGCGGGGAACCATTTTTGCAACCTCATTGCTCCTCACGGTTGTTGAACCCTAATCCACCGTGTGATGAGGAGAATGAAACCAATCTACTCTCAAACCTGAATAAACCTCAGTCTTTCAAATACCATGGCACCTGGTTGATGCCGTCATAACCGTTGTACTGCGAGTTGATAGCCTGCTGGTAGTTCACGGGGTTCTTTGTCTGCTCATCAGTCGGGTACATCCACCGTTTCGGGTATACGCTGTCATCCTCCGGATTAAGGCTTGTTGCCGGGTCAAGAGGATACACCGGGTAACCTGTACGCAGGAACTGCGGGTAATTGCCGCCATTGCCCTGGTAGAAATCGAGCAGCCATCTCTGAATCCATATCTGCTGCAGGCGATCCTGCTTTGTTCCGGCTGTGGCATAGGCAGCAGCACCTGTGAAATAACCGTCAATATAAGCCTGGTCGATCTCCATGCCATGCACTTCACCTGTTGTATGGGGCAGTGTCCTGTAATAATTCAGGATTGCCTTTACACCGTTTTCATACCATGTCTGGGCACTTCCTGTAACCCAGCCCTCTTCTATGGCCTCGGCTATGATAAAGCATTGCTCTGAATAGGTAAAGTAAAGCATCGGATCATTATCCATGAACTTGACATACCTCTTGCTGAGAAGTGAATAATTGCCTGCGGCATTATTGAGCGCCAGCTGGTCAGGTGCCAGTTCAGTGGGTGCACCGGCGTATGCATCCCAGTCCTGCTGTGTCAGTCCCCCTGCGATAAGGGCACTGGCCGGTTCGGCAAAATAGAACAACCTGCGGTCATTCAGATTCTTCAGGGCGTCAATTGCCAGCTTTGAGGGCCCGGTCTTTATACGGAATGTTTCCCCGTTGGCCCACATGGGATATACAGCATTTGGGTTGGTGGTGAAAACAAGCTTTAAATTGTCATCATTGCCAGTCATCAGGTTCCCGGCATTGACTATTGCAGCAAACCTTGCTTTCTGGTCAGCGGTAGCCTTCTTGCTCATTGTCTGTATGACCTTGAGCTGCATTGCATTGCAAAGCCTGCGCCATTTGGCGGGATTGCCACCGAACATGATGTCACCCGAGAAATTCTTCCCTTCGGCGAAATATGCCTCAGCCTGCTGAAGGTCTGCGAGGATGGCAGCAAAAACCTCTGCCTGGGTGTCGTACTTGGGTTTGGTAATGCCATCGAGTGCCATGCCTGCTTCTGAATAAGGAATGTCTCCCATATCAAGTGTGGCACTGAAACCGTAAGCTGCCTTCAGATAGAGGGCCAGCCCCCTGTATGACGGCTCTTCCACACCCCCTTCAGCGTACTGGACCATATATTTGAGGTCAGTAAGCCTGGCAAATGATCCGAAGCTGCCATACGGATAGTTTGAATAGTAATATTGCGAAACATACGGGCTGGGATCAAGGTAAGCAATATGCTTGTTGAACAGGTTACCCTGTATGAAGTCAGACGCATTGGGATTCCAGAACCTGTAGGTGTCTTTCAGAATCTGCGTTGCGAGCATCGCCGAAGTAACCTTGGTGGTTTTGTTCGGGTCAGTATTTATCTCTTCGAATTTCTCGCAGGAAACCGCGGTAAACAGATAGAGTACTGCTATTATTATATATTTCATGCTTTTCATTGTTCTCCGGTGTTAGAATGAAAGTTTAATGTTTCCTCCAAGATACCTCACCGAGGGATCGGCAAAATCTTCAGTGCCGCCATCGGGATCAGAGTATTTGAAATCCTTTGCCCAGAAGAGGACGTTCTGCCCTATGAAACTGACCGAGGCACCCTTGATGAATCCCAGTTTGCCAAGGACTTTTCCGGGAAGCTGGTATGTCACTGATAATTCACGCAGCTTCATGAAAGTCCTTTCATATACGTCGTTCGGGTTTGCACTGCCACCCCATGCACTCGTATTATGAAAATCAGTCACAGCCTGCTTGTAGGTGGTATAGATATCATTAGGTGCATACTCGCGTGTATCACTGGTAATGTTTCCGTAGGTATCAAAAGTGACTGTACCGCCAACCACCTTGACCCCGTCTCCCAGGTAATTCTTTGAGCCCGGGGTTAATGCATCAAGCTCACGCTCAGGTGTAATTGAGTTCGGGTGAACACCTGCCTGCCACATGTAGCTTTCAGTCCGGGTACTCATCAGCCCGCCAACCACGCCGTCAAATGACATGGTGAGAATGATGTTCTTGTATCTCAGGTTGGTTCCGAGTCCCCATACCCAGTCGGGATTACTGTATCCGTAGAGGCTGTTGTATGAGCTTTTGACAACCCTTCCGTTATTCCAGATGAGTTGACCTGCATATTCTCCTGACGGAACACGGAGGTAATCCCTGAGAGTAAATGCATCGGTACGGTTGCCCGGCTTTATCCATGGTTGTTTGGTTGAATAGACCGAGTCAAGTTCAAGGTATATCTCCTTGTATGTGGTCCAGTTGGCATTGATGGTCAACTCGATATCCTTTGTCCTGACCGGCGTTGCACCCACAGCAACTTCCCATCCGCGGGTGGCTTTCACCTCGTCAGTGTTGACCATAATTCCGGTGTATCCGGTAGCGGAAGAGAGCGGGCCCGATTTCAGTTCATCAAAAATCCTCTTTGAGTAGTAGGTCACGTCAGCAGAAATCCTGTTCCTGAACAGAATGCTCTGAATACCGATCTCTGTCGTGGTGTACGAGTTGGGACTGTAGGAGTTCAGGTAAATGGTCCTGGGTGCCGAGGCTCCGGTGGCATCATTCCAGGTTGAAGGTGTGACCGAGAAGACGCTGTTGATGGTATATGGTGCAGGGGCACTCTTGGCCAGGGTATAGGATGTCCTTACCTTTAAAAGATCAATATAGCTTTTTGTTGATTCCGGCAGCAGTTCTGACACTACAAGGCTACCGGATGCGGATGGATAGAAATATGACCTGTCAGACTTTGGTACTTCGGCGTTTGCCATCATCGAAACCCAGTCATTACGCCCTGTAAAATCAAGGTATATCAGCCTGTTCCATGAGAGAGCAAGACGCCCGTAAACTGAGTTTACCTGGCGTGCATATGTGCTCTCAGCCACGGCAGCCGGGTTTACCGATGCATTCAGTGAGAAATAGCCGGGTATTGAAATACCACCCATGGTCTTGGCATTCAGGTTGTCATTCCTCTCAAAGAAGATGGTACCACCAGCCATGTATTCCACGTCGAACTGATCAAGGAATGATTTGCTTCCACCTAACAGGAAATCACTGTTTATGCTGAATCCCTTTGACTGACCGGCCATATAGGAACCCTTCTGGCTCTCACCCCAGGGATACGGAATACCCGGAATCCCGCCGGTGTTACCTGCTGAAGTGTAGGAACCCTTTGAAATCCTCAGCTTTCCACCCTCGACGAAGAAGTCAATCCCGGTACGGGCTGTAAATGTAAGCCATTTGGTTATATCATATGCCGCCGTCAGGTCTGCATTGAATATGTCACGTGATACCTCATTCGTCCTTTCCCAGCGGTCAAAATAGGGGTTGTTCTGAAGCTTGCCTGCATATGACCCGGTTGCAAGGTTATACCCGAAGTGATTGTTCTGAACCTCCCCGGGCTTCAGCCAGTAATTGTCCTTGTAATCACGGATGTCAAAGTCAGCAGATGACCAGATAAGCAGTGTGTACATCGGGTCATATGATGTGTACCCGTTTGACCCCAGGTTGGGCGATGTCCTCTTGGTATATGCCATGTTCGAGGTTAGCCTGAACCTGTCAAGGTTAACATCCCCTCCGATGGAGTAGGAGTACTTGTCAAGCATCGAGTTGGGATAGCGCCCCTTGTTCTGGGTCCAGTTGAATGAGCTCCGGAATGATGTGTTCTCCTTATTTATCCCTACACTTACATTATTATTGGTAATGTATCCCTGCTCAAGAAAGTTCTTGAAATTGTCCTTGCCAACCGGCAGATATTCATAATCCCTGAACTCCTTGGCAATCGGGTCCCACTGCCTCTGGATCGATCCGTCCATGAAGGTTCCCCATGAATTGTCAGAGTTCAGATCATATATATAAGATGTGCCACGGCCATATACACTTTGCTTTTCCGGTATGGCCAGGTAACCTGCAGTAAACATCGTATGAGTGTTGACATCCACTGTTACCCCGGCCTTTTCGGTACTCCCGTTCTTGGTTGTTATCATGATTGCACCGTCACGGCCGCGGAAACCATAAAGCGCAGAAGCGGTAGCTCCCTTGAGAACAGACATTGACTCAATGTCTTCGGCGGGAATGTCATTCAGCCTCTTATTGGTGTACGGAACACCATCAATTACTATGATCGGATCTGATCCGCGAAGCAGAATCTTCGGCTCTACGTTGAAATCCGAAGAGTTCTGGACCAGTATTCCTGCCACCTTTCCGGTCAGTGAAGTTCCCACATCAACACCGGCTACGCTCTGCAGACTCTCGCCGGAAACTTCCTGAACTGAATATCCCAGGGCCCTCTGCTCTCTCCTGATGCCAAGAGCCGTCACAACTACCTGCTCTATTTCCAGGGATTCTGGTGCGAGTTTTACATTAAGGTAATTGTCATTGCTGACAACAATTTCTACCGTGGTGTAACCGAGAAAGGAGAAAAGCAGTGTTTCCCCCGCCCGTACATCCGGAATGGCAAATGTACCGTCCATGCCGGTCGATGTTCCCCGGGTTGTGTTCTTTATCAGCACTGCAACCCCGGGCATCGGAGCACCGGTTTCATCAACAACTGTTCCGCTGATCCTTAGAGTCTGCGCCTCTGCGGCATATACCCCGATGATCAGAAAGAACAGCAGGAAAATCATTCTTTTCGCATTTAAAACTAGTTTCATGGGTTTTGGAGTTTGGTTAGACTTCGCTGTTCGTTAAACTTGAATTCAAGTTACAACGGAATTACTTCCCGGGGGCCGTGGTGTACCTCCACAAAAAGCCTACAACCATGTAATTATGCGGTGTGATTGCTGGCTGACTTGAAAAGGCCATTAAATCGAGCTTTCAGAACAGTGATGAAATCCTGGTGCTTTCCAGTGTCGAGGTACTTAAGTGCCTTTTGTAGTGGTATTGTAGTGGTGCCTGGAAGAAATGTAGGGGCTACAACCCGAGAATGTAGTTTACCAGACTCTCCTCATGCGGCAGATTCATCCTTTTCCTTAACCTGTACCTGCGGGTCTCCACGCTCTTGACAGAGATATTCAGCAGTGGCGCCATCTCCTTCGAGGAGAGGTTAAGCCTGAGATATACACAAAACTTCAGGTCATTCGGGGTGAGGTCAGGATGAAGGGTCCTGAGCTTGTCAAGAAAACCCTTGTCAGTATCATTGAAAGCCTTTTCAAACACCTCCCAGTCTTTCCGGTTGTTGAGGTTCCTGTCAATAAGCCTTGCAACTGAATTAATGTTATTGCCACCTGACTGGTTCGTTAACTCATTCTTGATTTCATTAAGCAACTCATTCTTTTTCAGAATGTTCATTTTTGAGATTGCCAGCTCTCGGTTCTTGGCTTCAATATCACGGTTGAGCTGCTCGTTTCTCAATTCAATAATTATCTTGTCCTTCTCAAGCTGCTCTCTCTTGTGTTTCTTCTCGTAATGCCGGTTGTAAGCCATATTGATTATGAAACCTGCCAGGACAAGCAGCATAAAATAGACAGCCAGCGCCTTGTTTGACAGGTACCATGGTCTGTCTACCCTGAAACTGTATGCAATTGTATTCCCTGTATCGGTGTTGCCAATCCTGGCCCTCGCCATGAAGACATATCTGCCCGCACCGAGGTTTTCAAACCTTGCCTCCGCTTCAGGTGACCATTCACTCCACCTGCCGGTATGGCCCTCAAGTTTGTACTGGTACCTGACATCCAGGTACCTGCTGTAAACCGGAACGGAGTACTTAAAAGTGAGAATTCCCCCCTTGAACCGGAATTCACCCGGCTTTTCTGTTTCGAGCACCGTGATTTTGTTGTCAATGTCTTCCAGGGAAACAGAATTCAGGCTGATCCGGTAAACAGCATCATCCTTTATCCGCGCCAGGTCAATGGTCAGGTATCCATTAGCTGTCCCAAGCAGGTAAATATCATCCACTACCGGTTCAATATTCTCGAAGCTCTGGGTTACCTTTCTCAGCTTCAGGGGAATGGGAATGGTTTCTATCCTCGGACTGCTGGTCAGGTGATCAATCGAGGCATAATAGATATTTTCATTGGAAAAGCCCCATAACCTTCCCCTGCTGTCAGCCACCAGCTTGCCGGAAACATACTCTTCACTGGTAATCAAAGGACTGAGGAGACTGTCATACCTGAATGACCTTCCGGCTTCATCATACCTGAAGATCCCCTTTTCATAGGCATATAGAAGATCACCGTTGAAAACCGTCAGACTGGAGTTCTTCAGATCTGACGGAAATGGTTCCATATTGACTTCCATTACCCTGGTAAGGGATTCGTTTAGCCTTATCCTGTATACTCCCTTGTACTCGTGACTGACCCATACCTGGTTCCTCTCATCCGGTTCAAAAAACCTTGCAGAACTTGAAAAACCATCAATCTTGTTCCTGACTCTCCAGGTGCCTGAGACTTTTTCCAGGACTGATAATCCGTTATAATTCCCCTTTAAAAGCAGTCCAT